>CAUHBW010000175.1 GCA_959604115.1 uncultured Bilophila sp.
GTCCGTACGCGATACAAGCCCAACGGGCCGTCCGTCCGCGTCGAGGATCGGCAACCTGTTGATCCCGTTCCGTTGCAGCAGGCACAGCAGTTCGCCCAACGGCGTCTCCGACGCCGCCGCCACGCACTCACGGGTCATGATCGTGCCGACCGCGACACCGAGCGGCGCGGCGGGACGGCCCCCATGCCGCAGCAGAGCGTGCAGCAGGCTCATCACCGTCACGGCTCCGTCGTCACCCACAAGCCGGACGATGTCGCTTTCCGACACGATGCCTGCAAGTCGTCCTTCCCTATCGACGACGGGCGCTCCGGAAATATGACGTTCGTCCAGAAATCGGATGACCTCAAGCACGCCGTCGCCTTCGTGCACGCACAGGGCCGGGGCGTGCATGATGTCCGCCGCCGTGACCGAATGCAGGATGCGGTTCCGCGCGATCCGATACGCATGCTCGTACAGTTCCCGAAAATCCTGCATGGTAATGTCCAGATAGGAACCGATTTCCTTCATACCTCTGGAGATGTCTTCCGTCGTAAGCGGGACGGGGTCCCGGGGAGACAGGCTGATCTTTCTGTTCATACGTTCCCTCCCGCGCGTGTCAGGCACGCCTTGTGAACGCACCCTACCCACTTCCCGTACCACGGGATGTGACCCGGATCACCGTTCCGGCATTCCGCAATCATGGACGGATGCCCCGACGCGGAGTATCCTGCATACGGGACCGTTCCCGCATACGACGTTCCAAGGAGGTCTGTCATGGCAAGCGGTTGGGCCGGCGACGGAGCCGTGCAGGATCAGATTCAGGATTCGATCAACGACGAAGTGGCGAGGGCGCGGAGGTGTCTGCCCAAGGGCGAAAGCCTCCTGTTCTGCGAGGAATGCGGCGAAACCATTCCGGAGGCACGGCGCAAGGCGCTCCCCGGCGTACGCCTCTGCGTGGCCTGTCAGGAAGAGGCCGACAAGGGCCAGCGGGCCGTCAGCCTGTACAACCGGCGCGGCAGCAAGGACAGCCAATTGCGATGATGAGCGGATAGAAAAAGAGGTGGGGAGGAGGAGCCCTCCCCACCGTCCCGGCACGGTTCGCCGGAACTGGGCCCGGCGCGGGGTTGCGGCAAGCCCCGTGCCCCGGGACCCGCATGTCTTGCCTATCCCTACGGCCCATTCAGGAAAATGATAATCATCACAGGGAACAACAAAAATCTGCCGCCGCCCCCCGATTGACAAGACGCCGCGAGCGTGGAATCAGTTCCCTTATCCTGTGTGAGAGGGGGAAGCGACCATGAAAACGTTGGTCCTGAGTGTCTTTCTGGTCGGACTGACCGTCTGCGTGGTCACCGGAGCGACGGTTTTATGGGCGCTTCTGCTCGGCCTGTTCTGTTTCGCGGGGTATGCGCTCCGTCAGGGACATCCCGCGCGAAACGTCGCCGCCATGCTGTTCGCAGGCATACGGCAAGTCAACAACATTCTGCTCATCTTCGGCCTGATCGGCATGCTCACCGCCGTCTGGCGGGCCAGCGGCACCATCCCGTTCATTATCAGCAATACGCTGCCGCTCGTGAACCCGACGTACTTTCCCCTGTGGGTGTTTCTGCTGTGTACCTTGCTGAGCCTTTTACTCGGCACTTCCATAGGCACCGTCAGCACGCTCGGCGTCATCTTCATGTTGCTGGCGCGCACGGCGGGCCTGAACGAAGCCGTCACCGCCGGAGCCGTCATGAGCGGCATCTACGTCGGGGACCGGTGTTCGCCCATGTCCTCAAGCGCGGCGCTGGTCTGCGCCCTCACCGCGACCAACATCTACGACAATGTCCGGGCCATGTGGCGGACCTCGGCGGTCCCCTTCGCGCTGACCTGCGCGGGATACCTCGCCTTCTCCTCCGGGACGGCGCGGCTGGCCCCGGAAGCCTCCGGGCGGCTGGAAACTTTCTTCACGCTCACTCCGTGGACGCTGCTGCCCGCCGCCTGCATCGTCGTCCTCAGCCTGTGCCGGATCGAAGTGAAGCGGACCATGTTCTGGAGCATCCTCACGGGATGCGGCGTTTGCCTGTTCGTCCAACACATGCCCGCCTCCGCTCTGCTCCGCTGCCTCGTCTTCGGGTACGCCCCCGCTCCGGGCATGGAAATACTGGCGGGAGGAGGCATCCTGTCCATGGCTTCGGTGACGGGCATCGTGCTGCTGTCGTCCTCCTACTCGGGCATCTTCGACGCCACGGGACTGCTGAACGGCTTCGAGCGCGCGATCGCGGCGCTGACGCGGCGGGTCGGCGCGTTCCGGGCCACCGCGCTGGTCAGCTTTCCCATCTCGGCGATCAGCTGCAACCAGACGCTGGCCGCCATTCTGGCCTGCCGTCTCTGCCGCTCCGGCTATTCCGACCGGGGAATTCTCGCGCTTTCGCTGGAAAACAGCGTTATCCTCATCGCCGCGCTGGTGCCGTGGAGCATCGCATGCAGCGTTCCCTGCGCCACGCTCGGCGTGGGCATGGAATGCCTGCCCTATGCCCTGTACCTGTATCTCGTTCCGCTCCTGTACGCCCTGCGAAGAGGCGCATGATTCCGCTTGTCCCCTCTCCCCATTCGGGATAAGAATCAGGCTTCCCCGGCGCAGCCCGGGTTCCTTCACCCTTTCGAGGTACGTTATGGACGGATTGACCGGGCCTCTCGTTTCTTTCGTATGCGCCATCCTGATCGGCATCGTTCTGGGCAAATACATCTCCCGCCGCAGGAAGTAGCCGTTTCCGGCTCCCGCCCTGCTCCAGCACAGCGCGCATCATTCCCAGCCCTTGAAGCCCAGACCGACGACCTCGGTGACGTCGGAAAAAATCAGGAACGCCTTGGGATCGATTTCCTCGATGAACTGCCTGAGTTCAACGGTCTGCCGACGCGTCAGCACCACAAGCAGCATGTCCATCGGACGATCCGAGTAGGCGCCTCTGGCGGGCAGCACCGTTGCGGAACGGTCCAGCTCCTCAAGAATGAATGCGGCGATGTCCTTGGTCCGACTGCTGATGATCATGACCTGACTCCGCCGGTTGAACGACTTCACCACCCTGTCGATGGTCAGCGTCTCCACGTACAGCAGCAACCCGCCCATGAGTATTTTCTCGATATCCACGACTACGAACGAGGCGAAGAGGATCACGACATTGATGTAGAAGGACATGGCCCCCACATCGACGCCCCAACGCTTTCGCGCCGCCATGACGATCACGTCCGTCCCGCCGCTGGATGCGCCCACACGGAAGAGCATCCCGAACCCCACCCCGCCCACGACGCCGGCCAACAACGCGGCGAGGATGGTATTTTCGATCAACGGATACCGAAACAACTCGAAGACGGGGAGTGCGACGCTGGTCAGCAGCGTGACGTACAGCGTCCAGAGCGCGAAACGAGTGGACAACGCCCGCCATCCCCAGAACAATAGGGCCGCGTTGCCCACGCCGATGACCCACGCCGGAGATATCCCCCAAGCATAATTCGTAATCAGCGCGATGCCGAGCACGCCTCCCCCGGCGAACTGATACGGAACCGTCAGCGCGACGACCGCGAAACAGGTCAGCAGCGTGCCGATCGTGGTCTGCAACAACGTGTGCCACTCGCGCTGCAACAGGGCGCGTTGATCCCTCAGCAATCGAACGGGCCGTACGCTCATTTTTTCTCCCCAGTCTTATCCTGCCGACACAAATCGATTCGGCGCCAAGCCCCCCAAAAATCCGCTCCCTGCCTTTCTCTAAGAAATTTCATACGGTCTTACAACCGACGCGAGGCATAGTCTCTACCCGATTGCCATACATATCGCTCTTTTTTTCACAAAAAGACACATTTCCAACCTGCTAAACACAACACCTTATTTCCACAAGCCTATTGACGAAAAAACATTCGTCGTCTAGGGTAAAGCCAAACCAGTGACGGTGTGCCATGTGTCGAAACAGCTTCCCGAAGCGGGGATACATCCTTAAGCGTATCATGATGTTGGCTATTGCCATCATGATGCTGTGCGCACTGGGAACACCGACGGAACGCCCTTCATTTGAGTCTTCATTCACAACAGTCACCGCGTACAGCGAACTTCTCCCCGCAGGAACGGATTACGAACTGGTAAAGACCGAAACGGCGGTTCTTCCGCAACGCGGTTTGAACAGAGCCCCATCATTTCCGGCACTCGCTCTGCTCGTTCTTTTCCTCCATCCCCGCTTCCTCCGCTCAATCCGGACGCTTTTCTGGGAAGACAGCGAGTTGCCCCGCGTTCTGGAGATACGGGGCATGTTGCCTCTCCCTCTCGCTCCCCCTTTGAACTCCTGATGCCTTGCGGCCCTTTCATGACCGGCATCCCACATGCCGGGACACTTCCTCTACGTGTCCCCGGCAAACGACAAGGAGTTCTTATGGATCTCGGAATGCGCGTTCTCATCGCCTGTTCGGCCTTTGTTCTTCTGTGCGCCGTTCTCGGCTATGTCGGCAAGAGGTTGTCCGACGAATAAGGTTCGGCATAACAACACTCCCGTGAAAAAGGCTGCCGTCCCAAGGGGCGGCGGCCTTCATTTTCCCAGATGCCCCCAAAGCAACGTCCGCAGGATGCCTTTTTTGCTTTTTTCGCATAGAGCGCATTTTTCCGCTTGACTTCCCGGACGTTCTCTGAGAGAAGACTTCTCACGTTGTTGGGCTATCGTTCAATTGGCAGGACGACGGATTCTGGTCCCGTTAATCGTGGTTCAAGTCCACGTAGCCCAGCCAGATTTTTTAAGGAAGGTTTCGGCCTTCCTTTTTTTTATATCTTTTCACATAATACGAAAAACGCCGAAGAAACGGGCAGTGCCCCCGCTCTCCGGCGTTTTGTGATCGTACTGTGCGCTACGCTGCGATGACCCCACGGGAACGCAATTCGTCAAGCACCTTTTCGGCCAGTTCGGGCAACCGTTCCCGGCAGTGGGGCGTCAATTCCATTTCCATCGTGCGGTAGTCGGCGGGCTCCATGCCGATGACCACAGCGTCCGGCCTGTGGCCAGCCAGATCGCAATAAATCAGCGTGTCCACCAGATCGGTCTGGTGCATGGAATCGCGGAAGCTCATGCTCTCGCGCAGGCCCTCCCCTTCCAGACGGTACAGTGTACCCGGCTCGCCGCCCCCGAGGACGGCATCCACCACGATAAGCAGATCGCTGCCCATGATGGCGTCCATAAGCCGGATGCCGAGCGTGCCTCCGTCCATGAGGGTCACGTTTTCGGGCAGGACGGCGCACCGCTGCAGATGCTCAACGGTACGCACGCCGATGCCTTCGTCGGAGAACAGAATATTGCCTACACCCAAAACAAGCACCTGTTCAGCCATATCCGCTCTCCCCTCGATTCCTACAGAATCGTAAACTTGCTGACTTCGTTGGTCCGACCGTCGATCACGTGCACCGCGCAGGCGATGCAGGGGTCGAAGGAATGGACCGTGCGCAGGATTTCCACCGGCCGCTTGGGATCGGCGATGGGAGTATCCATAAGCGCCTCTTCCACCGCACTCGGGATGCCGTTGGCGCAGCGCGGGCCGAGGTTCCATGTGGAAGGCACGACGAGCTGGAAGTTGGCGACCTTCTTGTTTTCGATGACGAGCCAGTGCGACAGGCCGCCGCGCGGAGCGTTGACGAAGCCGACGCCTTCGCCCTTGTCCGGCACTTCGCAGTTTTCGACGATCTTCTTGTCGCCGGAGGCCACGTTGGCCTTGTAGGCTTCGAGCAGTTCACCGGTCTTCTTGGCGATGACCGCGGTTTCGATGCCGCGGGCGGCGGTACGACCGAGCGTCGAGAAGAGGTCAGCCGGAGTCAGGCTCAATGTCTGGAGCACGGTATCCACCACCGGCTTCACTTCTTCGTTGCCGGTCAGGTAGGCGACCAGCACCTGTGCGAGCGGACCCGTTTCCACGGCCCGGCCATCGTAGCGCGGAGCCTTCATCCACGAATAACGGTCCTTGTCCCCCATAAAGGTGAACTTCGGCTCGGTGACGCCCTGGAACGGCTTGTGCGCCTTGTCGCCCACATACCAGCTGTGCCGCACGTGTTCTTCGATTTTCGAGGGATCAAAGGGCAGAACGTCCAGCTTGCGGTCGAACAGGACGCCCGGCTTGAGCCAGCGGGTTTCGAGCTTGCGCTCGTCGCCGGGGAACTCTCCGAACGTCATGAAGTTGGTCGTGCCGCCGATCTTCGTCCAGTCCTTGTACGCGCCGCCCACGAGCAGGAGATCGGGAATATAGACCTGATTCACGAAATCGTTGACTTCCTTGTACAGCCCCTCGAATTCGCTGATCCGTTCCGGGGTCAGGCTTTCGTAGCAGGTCACGCCGCCGGCCACAAGGAACTGCGTGTGCGGGTTCTTCGCGCCGAACACCGCCATAGCCCGCGCGGCCTTGACCTGAAGCCGCAGGGCTTCCAGATAGTGCGCGGTGGCAATGAGGTTGGCTTCCGGATCAAGATAGTAGGCGGGATGCCCGCCGAGGAAGTAGGCGTTGGTGAACGGCCCGAGCTGGCCGCTCTCCACAAAGGCTTTCAGCTTGGCCTGCACGGCCTTCAAATCGTCGGCGGAGGTAGGACGCGGAGAAATGGAAGAGCACAGCTTCGCTGCCTTGACCGGATCGGCCTGCAACGCGCTGGTCACGTCCACGAAATCAAGGGCGTGCAGGTGATAGAAATGTACGATGTGGTCGTGCAGGTACTGCATGCCGAGCACGAGGTTACGAATGTAGGTGGCGTTCTTGGGAATTTCCACCTTGATCGCGTCTTCGAGCGCGCGGGTGGAACACAGCGCGTGGGTATAGGTGCACACGCCGCAAGTACGCTGCGTGAAGTGCTGCACGTCACGGGGATCGCGCCCGACCAGAATCGTTTCCAAACCACGGAACAGGGTGCCGACGCTGCGGGCGTCCTTGACGCGCCCGTTCTGGACTTCCACCTCAATGCGCAGGTGGCCTTCGATACGGGTCAGGGGGTCAATGACGACGGGGCCGGAGAAGCTGCTCTGGGGGGTTTTTCTGACTTCGCTCATGGATGATTATCCTCTAGTTTTCGTAGAACGGTGACAGGTTGTCCCAGAAACCGGGTTCGCTGCAGCCGATGCAAGGGTGACCGGCACCCACGGGCCAGTTTGTGCCGTTGAACTTGACCTTCGGACAATTGTTCATGGTATCAGGGCCTTTGCAACCCAGCTCGTACAGACACCAGCCGTTGCGGGCCTCTTCGGAATCAAAGGAGGGAGCGAATTCGCCGTTGTCGAAGTGTTCCCGGCGCTCGCACTGGTCGTGCACGCTCTTGCCGTAGAACATCATGGGGCGGTTGTTGGCGTCGAGTTCGATCTTGTCGCCGCGCAGGAACGCCACCAGCGTGCCCACGAGATTCAGAGGATTGGGGGGACAGCCGCCGATGTTGATGGCCTTGACGCCCTTGGCGGCAAAGCATTCGTTGACGCCCTTGGCTCCCGTGGGATTGGGCTTCGCGGCCTGCACGCCGCCGAACGCGGCGCAGGTGCCGTAGGCGACAACGGCCTTGGCCTTGGGAAGGATGCGGCTACAGATGTCCAGCATCGTGTGACCGGCGATATACCCGTATTTCCCCTCGTTGGCGGTGGGGATGGCACCTTCGACCACGCAGATGAAACCTTCGGGAGTGGATACGGCCTTTTCCAGCGCGGCTTCGGCGGCTTCGCCTGCGGCGGCCATGATCGTTTCATGGTAATCGAGCGAAATCGTGTCCAGAATGAGCTCGTCGATGAACGGCTGCCCCGTGCGCAACAGGGCTTCGGAACACCCCGTGCATTCGGCGTTGTGCAGATACACCACGGAAGGACGCCGGGGCATGGTCAGCGCCTGTGCGACCTGCGAGGCGAATCCCGGCCCCATGCCCATCGTCACC
>CAUHBW010000176.1 GCA_959604115.1 uncultured Bilophila sp.
GGGGGGGTGGGGGTGGTACCCCGTTTTCATTGTGGGTTCCCCTCCCCAAACCCCAAGATACTTTTACAGCAACCACCCGAACTTGGTGCGTAGCGGGGCGAGATGCGCGGCGCGGCGCTCTTCGCGGTCCTTCTCCAGCCGGGCGATGTCGCCTTCAAGCAGGGCGAGGTCGTCGGAAAACTGTTCGCGCCGGGGATCGGCAAGGGTCGCCATTCGGGCAAGCTCGGTCTGGAGGGCCTGCCGACGGCCGCGCATGAGCGACAGACGGCGCTGATAGCCGATGTCCGGCCCGGCGAGCCAGCGGCTTTCGGTCCACAGAACCCACAGACCGAGATGGATGGTCCGAAACAGTTCTTCAATGCGGTTCAGCAAGGTCTGCGTGTCCATCAGTCCTGTCCCCTTTTGATGGGTTCGATGACGGTTCCCGCCGGAATGTCCAGCGTCAGCTGCTCGTCCGCGAACTTCGCTTCCGGCTTCTGGCGATCCTTGACCAGCAGGATGGCGGCGTATCCGCCGGGATGGGCCAGCTTGAACTTGTAGGGCAGGGGCGGGTTGCCGTCGTCGTACCCGATGTCCATGACCCAGCCGCCCTTCGCGTCGTCTTCGGTCCAGCGGACGGGCAGGCCGTCGGGACGCAATTCCAGCGTTCCGCCGAGAAGGCCGTCGGACAGGGTATAGGCGACGTCGCCGTTGGGCAGCGCCTGCGGATTGAGCCCTTGGGCCATGCCGAAGACCTCGTGGAACCGTCCCCGCATGAGCGCGGAGAAGTCCCGCAGGGCGAAGGGCACGGGTTTGCCGAAGTTGAGCTGCACGCGCTGCGGCCCCGAGTGGACGATGGCCTTGTTCTCGTTGGGGGAGTAGGCGGTGAAGCTGTCCTGCGTCTCCTGAATGCGGGCCGCGATCGCGCCCACGCCCGCCATGACGTCGAGACGGATGGGCAGGTAGCCGTTGCTCCAGAGCAGAAGCGTCACCCGGCGGGTGTCGCCCTGCGTGCCGAAGCGCAGGCTGCCGCTCAGGCGGTAGGGATCGTGTTCCGAGCCGCGCGCCGAGGCGTAGCTCTGGTAGGCTTTCCACGTCGCGTCGGAGGCGCCGGGGGCTCCCTGTTCGACGCCGCGCGTGGCGCAGGCCTGAAGCGTCAGGGCCAGCAGGGCCAGCAGCGTCAGGCGGAACGGGACGGAAAGGCGGATGTTCATAGCGAATTCAGCTTGTTGCGGATGATTTCAGGATTGGGATGATCCAGTTCGAGAGCCCGCTCCCAGCCGATGCGCGCCTCTTTCTTGAGGCCCTGCGCGTTGGCGATGTCGCCGTAATGTTCCCAGATGGTGGGATCGCCGCCGTCGGGGAGACTCGTCGCCCGGCTGATGAACGCCCACGCCTCGGCGATTTCGCCCCGGCGGAAATGCGCCCACGCGAGGGAGTCGAGGATGTAGGCATGGTCCGGTGCCTGTTTGAGTGCGGCGGAGAGCAGCGAGATCGCGCGGTCGAGCTCCTTGCCCTGTTCGGCCAGCGAGTAGCCGACGTAGTTCAGGGCCTGATAATCCTCGGGACTGCGGGCGATGATTTCTTCCATTACCGCGAGGGCCTCGCGCTTGCGGCCGAGGGAATCCAGCACGCTCCCGTAGACGTAGGCGATTTCGTCGTCCGACGGCCAGATGGACTGCGCCGCCGAGGCCGCGGAGAGGGCTTCCCTGTAGCGTTCCTGCAACAGATACAGGTGGATCTCCATGAGCCGGAAATCCCGTTCCGTGGGGAACTGGCTCTGGCCCTGATGGATGAGCCGCATGGCGTCGTCGTAGCGGCCCTGATCGTGCAGAAGCTGGATGCGGAGGCGCAGCGCGCGGTCGTAGAACCGGTTTTCCGCAGGGATGGCCTCAAGGTAGTCCAGCGTCTCCTGTACGTCCTTGTGGGATTCGTAGGCGATGGCCGCAAGATAGAAATTGACCTCGTCCGGCGCATTGGGGTCGGTCTTGAGACCTTCCAGCAGGGTTTCTGCCTGCGTGAAGCGTTTGGCGTCCAGAAAGAGCGTCGCCGCCGTGAGCTTGTAGCCGTAGGTGGCGGGACCGTTCTGGGCGTATTCCAGCGCCTTGTCGGGCTTTCCGGCCCGGAGCTGACCTTCGACCATCCGAATCCAGATGTCCGGGTTGTCGGGATCCTGCTCGATGAGGCTGTTGTAGATTTCGTTGGCTTCGGCGTACTGCCTGCCCGCTTCCAGCAGTCGGGCCAGCTCGAACCACGCGTCGAGGAATTCGGGGCTTTCCTGCACCGCGAGCCGGAGCTGGTGGATGGCCTTCTGGGGCTGGTTGAGTCCGACGAGGGCCTGCGCGTGGGCGTAGCGGACGAAGGAGGTCCGCAGGCGCTGCGGCAGGGCCGAGAACACGTCGTTGGCCTGCTTGAAGTGCCCGGTCTTGACGTAGAGGATGCCGAGTTCCTGTTGGACCAGCTCGGAATCGGGGCTATTTTTGCGGAAATCCTGAAGAATTTTAAGAGCCTGAGCGTTGTCGCCCTGTTCGAGCCATGTTTCCGCGAGCAGCAGGTGCAGCCCGAGATCGCCGGGCACGCGCTTGACCGCCTGCTCCAGCAGTTTGCGGGCTTCGCTGGTTTCCCGGTTGAGCATGAGCCACGCCGCCGCGTCCACGAAGGGCTGCGCCCGGTTTTCCATCGTGAGAAGCAGGCGCGCGGCCTCAAGGACGCCTTCCCGGTCGTCGTTGCGGATGGACTGGTCGAGCAGCAGCGTCGCGTAGGTATGCTGGGCTTCGGGGGAAAGTTCCCACTGGGCCGGTTCCTGCGGCGTGCTGCGGGCGCACCCCGTGAGCATCTGTACGGCCAGCGCGGCACAGACGATCCCGCGCAACAGATTGCGGACAAGA
The DNA here is from genome assembly GCA_959604115.1 of uncultured Bilophila sp. Taxonomy (GTDB): domain Bacteria; phylum Desulfobacterota; class Desulfovibrionia; order Desulfovibrionales; family Desulfovibrionaceae; genus Bilophila. Next base: position 2,868 of record CAUHBW010000176.1, read on the forward strand.
CCCGGGCCGGGGGGGGAGTCCCCCGCGCGGACGGGAGACGGCACGGCCGCGAGCGGGGCCGCGGGCTGGAAGAGGCGAACGCAGAAACTCATGGGTAGACTCTGGGGGGTTAAAACACGGGTAACAGCGGATAACGAATACCCTAAACGGGGCCGAACAACAACCGGAGAATCCCCATCTTTCGTCAATGCGATATCCAGTCTTCCGAAAAGTCCTCGATGTCGCTGGAGAGGTGGTTCTTGAGTTTCTGGAGCAGGCGCGCCTCAAGCTGGCGCACCCGTTCGCGGGTGACGTTGTAGCGTTCCCCGATTTCCCGCAGCGTCACCGGATCGTCGGTGAGAAGGCGGTGTTCGAGGATATACGCCTCCTTTTCGGAAAGGGAGGGCAGGATGTCGCGGAGTTTGTCCTGAAGCAGACTGGCGATTTCCTGTCCGGCGATGCTTTCCTCGATGCCGGGGCCGAGCGCGGGCAGGAAGTCCATGCGCGTGGCGTTGCCGGAATCGTCGCCCACCGTGGCGTCGAGGGACATGTCCGAAGCGTCGAGGCGCTGCTGCATCTCGACGATCTGGTCCTCGCCCACGCCGAGGCGTTCCGCAAGGATGGCGGCGTCGGGATCGAACCCTTCCGCGATGAGCTTCTGGCGTTCGCGGTTCAGGTTGTAGAACAGCTTGCGCTGCGCCTGCGTGGTGCCGATCTTGACCATCCTCCAGTTGTCCATGATGAACTTGAGGATGTAGGCGCGGATCCAGAACGCCGCGTAATAGGAGAACTTGATCCCCTTGTCCGGGTCGAACTTGTTGACGGCCCGCATGAGGCCGACGTTGCCCTCCTGAATGAGGTCGAGCACGTTCTGCATCCAGCGGCGCTGGAAATCCATGGCGATTTTGACCACGAGCCGCAGGTGCGAGGACACCAGCCGGAAGGCGGCGTCGCTGTCGCCGGTCTTCTGGACGCGTCGGGCCAGCTCGAACTCCTCGTCCGGCTTGAGCATGGGGAAACGCCCCACTTCGCGCAGGTACAGGTGCAGGGAGTCCTTGCTGGAGGAGAGGGTGGGCAGGTGCGGCTGCGCCGGCACGGGGAGGTCCCCGTCGGAGATGTCGGCGTCCGGATCCAGCGCGGGCACGTCGTCCTCGGGGAGATCCTCGACGACGTCCTCGTCGGCCTCCTCCTCGGCGTCGGCGGGGGGGGCGACTTCCACGGTCTTGGCGGCCGCGCGGCGGGCCGCCTTGCCGGAGGCTTTGGGCAGCACTTCCGGCTCGATGATTTCAGGTTCCACGACCATGTGGTCCTGCTGTTCGGGAGGGGAAACCGTCTCGATACGCGGTTCTTCCGTTTTCGGGGCTGTGCGACGGCTCATGCGGTGATTACGTCCTTTTGCCATAAATCCTTGTATGAAGGCTTGAGGGCGGGTTTCGCCGCTCCGGCGCCGGGCAAGGCACTCCGCGGCGGACCCGCCTCATGGTGTCACGAAAAAAATCATGGAGGGAAGGCCCGTACGGCGGGACTTCCGGAATGGATGCTATAGTTTTGGTTTGTCCTTTTCAACGATTTTCAGTAGACAGGAACGCAGGGGAGGGGCCGCCGGACGCGCGGCCCGCATGACGCTTCATTCAAACCTGTCCGCGGACAGGCGTTCATAAAGGAGAACCGCGTGGCGAATTTTCGTAGCGCGCTCGCATCAGGGCGTATTCTCGTTCTCGACGGGGCCATGGGAACCATGCTGCAGGCCAGAGGGCTGCCCGCCGGGGAACATCCCGAACAATTCTGCCTTGATCGCCCGGAAGTGCTCCGGGGCATTCACGCCGACTATCTTGCCGCGGGCGCGGACATCATCCTGACCTGCACGTTCGGCGGTTCCCGGCTGAAACTGCCCGCAGGGCTCGAACCCACGCCGTTCAACCGGGCGATGGCCCGGATCGCCCGCGACGCCGCCGACGCGGCGGGGCGCGAAGTTTTCGTCGCCGGCGATATGGGGCCGTGCGGACAGTTCGTGCGCCCGCTCGGTGATCTGCACCCGATGGAGCTGTACGACGCCTTCCGGGAACAGGTGCGCGGCCTCGTCGAGGGCGGCGTCGATCTGATCCTCATCGAAACCCAGTTCGATCTGGCGGAAGTCCGCATCGCGGTGGCCGCCGTGCGGGCCGAGTGCGATCTGCCGGTCATGGTGTCCATGACCTTCGAGCAGGGCACCAGCCTGACCGGGACCACGCCCGAAATCTTCGCCGAAACCATGCAGAACCTCGGCGTGGACGCCCTCGGCCTCAACTGCGGCCTCGGACCCGAGGAGATGGCCCCGATCATGGAGCGTTTCCTCGCCTGTTCCGGCGTGCCCGTGTTCGCGGAGCCCAACGCCGGGCTGCCCGAGCTGGTGGACGGCAAGACGGTCTTCCGCCTGCCTCCCGCCCCCTTTGCCGAAAAGACGGCGGCGTTCGTCGGTATGGGTGCGCGGCTCGTGGGCGGCTGCTGCGGCACGACCCCTGAGCACATCGCGGCCCTGCGCCGCGCCGTGGATGCCGTGGAACGCCATCCAGCCCCGTCCGTGACGCCTTCGGGCATCGTCCTGACGACCCGCACCAACCTCGTCCGCATCGGTTCGTCCGAACCGTTCGCCATCATCGGGGAACGCATCAATCCCACGGGCAAGAAGCCGTTGCAGGCCGAACTGCAGGCCGGGGAATACGGCCTCGCCATGCGTTTCGCCGCCGAACAGGTCGCTCTCGGCGCGCCGGTCCTCGACGTGAACGTGGGCGCGCCCATGGTCGATGAAACCGTGCTTCTGCCCGAACTCGTGCAGCGGCTCACCGGCAAGCACGGCAATCCCCTTTCCCTCGATTCCTCCCACCCGGACGCCATCGCCGCCGCCCTGCCGTTCTGTCCCGGTTCCGCGCTGGTCAACTCCATCAGCGGCGAGGCCGACCGCATGGAACGCCTCGGGCCGCTGTGCAGACAGTGGGGCGCACCGTTCATCCTGCTGCCGATTCAGGGCCGCAAGCTGCCGGTGAAGGCGTCGGATCGCATCGCGATCATCGAGGCCATGCTCGACAAGGCCGCCGTGCTCGGCATTCCGCGCCGCCTCGTGCTCGTGGACGTGCTCGCGCTCGCCGTGGCCTCCAAGGCCGAAGCCGCCCGCGAAGGGCTGGAAACCATCCGCTGGTGCGCCGCGCACGGCCTGCCGACCTCCATCGGCCTGTCAAACATTTCCTTCGGCCTGCCCGCCCGCGAGCTGGTGAACACCACCTTCCTCGCCATGGCGATGGGCGCGGGGCTGTGCTCCTGCATCGCCAACCCCTCCAGCGGACGCCTGCGCGAAGCCAAGGCCGCCGGGGACGTGCTCATGGCCCACGACCGCGACGCCGCCTCGTTCGTGAACGGCTACGCCGCGTGGACTCCCGGCGACGGCGGGACGGCGGACGCCTCCGCGTTCGCCCGCGTTTCGGCGCGCACGGTGGAGGAGGCCGTCATCCTCGGGGACCGCGAAAGCGTGGTCGGTCTGGTGGAAAAGGAACTGGAGGCCGGAGTTGATCCCTTTGAACTGGTGCGCGGACGGCTCATTCCCGCCATCACCGAAGTGGGCTCGAAATACGAGCGCCGCGAATACTTCCTCCCGCAGCTCCTGCGTTCGGCGGAAACCATGCAGACGGCGTTCGCCCGGCTCAAGCCGCTGCTGGAACGCGAGGCGCATGCGGAAGAACAGAAGGTCATCGTCGTCGCCACCGTTGAAGGCGACATCCACGACATCGGCAAGAACATCGTCAGCCTCATGCTCGGCAACCACGGCTTCAAGGTCGTAGATCTGGGCAAGGACGTGAAGGCCGAAGCCATCGTCGAGGCCGCGACCGCGCACAAGGCCGACCTCATCGGGCTTTCCGCGCTCATGACCACCACCATGGTCCGCATGCGGGACACGGTGGACCTCGTGAAGGCGCGCGGGCTCGACGTGGACGTCATGGTCGGCGGGGCCGTCGTGACCCCCGCGTTCGCGGAAAGCATCGGCGCGAACTATTCGTCCGACGCCGTGGACGCCGTGCGGCTCGCCAAGAGCCTCATCGCCGCCCGCAAGAACCATTAACCGAAAAGGAGCCGCCATGCGCCGCCTATCCTTTCTGATAGCCCTGCTGGCCTGCCTTGTTCTGGCCCTGCCCGCGCTCGCCGCGCCCGCCAAGGACAAGGGCATTCCCAACATCACCGGCGTCGAGGTGCTCGACATCGTCAAATCCAATCCGGGAAAGGTCGTTTTCCTCAACTTCTTCGCCACGTGGTGCCCGCCCTGCCGGGAGGAACTGCCCGAGCTGATCGAAGTCCGCAAGGCGTTTCCCGAAGACAAGGTGGTCATCGTGAGCGTTTCGCTTGACAGCGATCGCCAGAAGTTGGAATCCTTCGCCAAGGGGATGGGCTTCAACTATCCGGTCTATCTTGCGGAACCCGACGTGGGCGGGCTGTTCGGGATTTCTTCCATCCCCTTCAACCTGCTCTACGACAAGACCGGGAAGCTGGTCGCCGGAGGCCCCGGCATGGTCGGCAAGGAAGACCTTGAGGAAGCGTTCAGCGGCCTTCTCAATTGATTTGGTATGCGTCCGGGGGACCCGCCGTTTCCCGGACGCCGTTTTCCCGGCCTGTTTTGGGGCCGGATCAACGGCGGCTACCCCCTGAGGGGAGGAAGTCGATGAACCTGAGCGTTCGCAAGGCCCGTATGGGCGATATCCGGGCCATCCACGCCCTTTTGATGACGAGTTCCGCCGACGGCCTGCTGTTGCCGCGTTCCCTGACCGATCTGTACGGTCACCTGCGCGACTTCTTCGTCGTGGAGGGCGACGGGGCCACCGTCGGCTGCGGGGCCCTGTCCATCATTTGGGAGAACATGGCCGAAGTGCGCTCACTGGCTGTGGCCGCCCATGCGCGCCGGAAGGGATGCGGTCGGCTTATTGTGGAAGCCTGCATCGCCGAAGCCCGCGAGCTGGACATCC
>CAUHBW010000177.1 GCA_959604115.1 uncultured Bilophila sp.
CTTCACGACCTTCTCCACCTTCTCGCTGGACACCTTCAACCTCTACCACACGGGCGACGCCGCGCTGGCGGGCCTGAACATCCTTCTGAACGCCGTTCTGTGCGTCTGCGCGGTCTGGCTCGGCTACCGCATCGTCTTCCCGCGCCACGCCGCCGCGTAAGCGCAAAAAGCGTGTTCCCCCTCCCGGAGAACACGCTTTTTGCGTCCTCGCGCCGAAAAACTCCGCCGTTCGGTCCGGCGCGGTTCTTTTTGCGCGTCCCCGCGCGCCCGGCCCCCGCCTTTCAAGTCCAGGGGCCCGTCCCTACGGCGGGAAGCGTTGCCGTCGCCCGTCGGGAACCGCGCTTGCGGATCAGCCGCCGGACCGCGCTCTTCCCCGCGCCGGAGGCACGAAGGGTTTGAGCAGCGGAGCCGACCGCCACCACTTCGCGGCGAACGCCAGCAGCAGAACCGCAGTCAGGGCGTAGGCGGCGTCCATGCCCCAGAAATCGCTGATCAGATAGGCGACGACCGGGCCGATGGCCGCTCCGAGGTCCACCGCGAACGAATACCACATCATGAACACCCGCCCCCCGCGCAGGGTCGCCGTGTCCGAAGCCACGGAATCCGCCACGGTGGTGAGCGAGGTGCCCACGAGCTGGGAAAGCAGCAGCACGGCGATCCACAACGGCAGGGGCAGCCGACAGGCCGTAAGCCCGAACGCGATCGCCCCGGCTCCGAGCGAAATCAGCATCATGGTCCGGCGGCCGAAACGCCGATCCGACAGCTTTCCGAACCACGGAGCCAGCCACGGTTCCCAGCCCCAGCGGATGGCCTGAAGCACGCCGCCGAACGTCGCCGCGCCCACAGCCACGCCGAACAACAGGACGTCGCCCCCGAAATGGCTCTGGACAAGCCGGCTGAGGGTGGCGGCGTACAACCCCTGATAGATGAGCGCCACGACAAGCCCGGTCGCCATGACCCACAGCACCGCGCCGTCCTTCCAGCGCCATCCGCTCTCTCCACGGACCGTTCCCGCCGGGATCGCCCCTGTGCCGCGCGGCACGTACACGAGCCCGAGCACGATGGTCGCGGCGGTGCATGCCCCAAACAGTATGGCGGTGAAGGGCAGCCCGAACCAATCCGCAAAAATCCCGCCGAACAGCATGCCCACAAGACTGCCGCTGCGGTACAGCCCGTTGTACAGGCCCATGAAGTAGCCGCGATCCCCGTCCGAAGAGACGCCGAGGATGCAGTAGAATCCGCCGAGCCGGAGCAGCGTCCACGCCACGCCCCACAGGCAGCGCAGAAGCAGCCATGCGGCGAACCCGTCCGCGAAGGCGTAGCCGAACGTGGTCAGCGTGGCGAGCACGGTGGCGATGAAGATGCCGGTACGGTCGCTGATCCGGCGGTACAGCCAGCCCACCGCCGGGTTGAGCGGAAGGCGGACCAGCCGGTTGACGGACAGGATGATGCCCACCTCCCACAGCGAGGCCAGCCCCGCCTCCGCGAAATGCACGGGCAGGACGATGTACAGCATCGAATCCCCGATCAGACAGGCCGCCGTGATCAGCGACAGCACGATGACCTGCCGCGAAGCCCGTTCCTCTTTCGCCATACCCCGCCTCCCTCTTTCGTCACACAATCGTAACATTCGTTGGAAAGGAGGTAGACCAATCTTCGTCCGACCGCAAACGGGAGTCCGGACACGCGCCGCCCCGGCCCAGCCAAAAGGGGGACCGAAGTCCCCCGAAACCCGCGCCGGGGCGGATTCCCCGGCATCGTTCTTCAAGAATGCCTTCCGCCGAAGAGCGCGGTCGGCAGCGAAACCCGCCCACCCTCCGGCGTTTCACGGGTGGAAGGTTCTAGCGGATGAAATTGGTGGGCGTCCACGGCTCGCGGACGGGATAGGGCACCGTGCCCTTCGCCGCCTCGATGCACTTGATCAGCCACGCCATGTTGTCCCCCAGCGTCCGCATGATCTGGAGCCCCTCGCGATCCTGCCGCACCTCGTCCGGGGTGTTGCCGTGCACGGAGTTCCAGTACTGCGAGGACACCACGGGCATACAGGATATCGTGAAATACTTGTTCAGACGGTCAAAGGCCGCGCTGGCCCCGCCCCGGCGGCAGCTCACCACGGCGGCGGCGGGCTTGTAGGCGTAGGGCGCGCTCTTCATGAAGAAGACGCGATCCAGAAACGCGCACAGCGCGCCGTTGGGCGCGGCGTAGTAAACGGGCGAACCCACGATCACGCCGTCGGCCTTCTTCAGAAGTTCGATGCACTCGTTGACCGGGTCGTCCTTGAACACGCACAGGCCGGTGTCCTTGCAGCCGCCGCAGGCGATGCAGCCGTGGATCTCCTTGTTGCCGATGTGCAGGATGTTCGTGTCGATGCCGTTCTTTTCGAGCTGCCCGGCGACTTCGCTGAGGGCCGTGTAGGTGCAGCCCTTCTTGTGCGGGCTGCCGTTGATGAGCAATACGTTCATGATGATGCCTCCTTGTGGATTCACGGTAACATTTTTCCATGTATATACATGGAACAGCGTATGGGGAAACACGCCGCGCCGCCTGCTGGTCACGCCTTCGGAAAGTCGCTCAGAGTCTGGAGCAGCGCGCACAGGCTGTCGAGCCTGTCGTCTCCCATATAGTCCCTGATCTCCTGCTGCGCCTGTTCCCACAGCGGAAAGGCTTCCTCCAGCTTGGTCCGCCCCGCATCGGTCAGTTCCACCACCTTCTTGCGGGCGTCGTCGGGATGCCCGTCCACGCGCAACAGCCCTTCCCGTTCCAGCAAGCCGACGTTCCGGGTCGCGGTGGTCTGATCCATGCACAGCGCCTTGCCGATATCGGTAATGAACGGGCGGCGCATGTCCGCGATCCGCTTGAGCAGCGCAAACTGCGTTCCCCGGATGCCCGCCGGGCGCAGGCAACGGTCATAGACCTGCGTCACGACGCGTCCGGCCTTGCGAAGCTGCATGCAGGCGCACACGGGGGAATGATGCGGAGAAACGGACAAGGGGGAAACTCCATGTATATGCATGAGTCTACGCCGGGACGCCGAAACCGTCAAGAGCTGAGAATCCTCCCCCGTTCCGACGTTTCGGCGGGAACCGCGCGCCTTTCCGTACCGTCCGTCCCGCCGCGCGACGGCGGGGATCACGTCCGGTCGAAAAAGCCCGACAACGTCTCCACGCCGACGACGCAAAACGGCGGCAGGCCGGGAACGGCGGCGCGGCGGGCCAGCTCTTCCCGCGCGGCGGACGACAACGCCGCGAACGCAGTGGAAAGCACATGCAGTTCCGCGCGATCCGGCGCGACGAGGCGCAAGCGGAAATCCGGATCGGGCAGGCCCCCGGACGCGAAAAAGCGACGGACGGCGCCTTCTCCGGCGGCTATGGCCCCCAGCGTTTCCCGCTCCGGCTTCATGCCGTAGGGAAGCCGGGTCAGCAGACAGGGGCGAGGCTTCTGATCCGGGAACGCCATGCCCGTCCCGGCGGCGACGCGGTGGACGGCGGCCTTGTCCAGACCGGCGAGGGACAACGGCGACAGGACGCCGAGTTCCCGGACGGCCCGCATGCCGGGGCGGTACTGTCCCGCATCGGACGTATTGGTGCCGTCGCACAGGGGCAGATCCGTCCGCGCCTTCAACCGGGAAAACAGCTCCCGCTTGCAGGCGTAGCAACGTTTGCGATCCCCGGCCGCGACGAGCGGCAGTTCCAGCGGATCGACGAAAACCTCCTCATAGGGAAGGCGGTTTTCTTCCGCCCAGCCGCGCGCGTAGGCCGTCTCTTCCGGAGGAACGTGCGGCCCGACGACGTGCAGCGGCACGGGCTCGAACCCGAGACGCCGCGCCGCGTGCGCGAGGAAACGGCTGTCCAGCCCGCCGGAATAGGCCAGCGCGAAACGGTTCCGATCGGCAAGTCCCCGCAAGACGCCTTCAAGCCGCGCAAGCGTTTCCGAAATATTCTCGCAAACGGGTGTATCCATGCTCCGCTCCACTGCTTTTCCGCCGAAAGACTACCGGACCGCGTAGGCCGGACCGCAGGCGAACACGGCTCCGTTGGGCACGCCGTCGAAAACGCGGGTGCCGTACACGAGCGCGGTCTTCTCCACAGTCATGGCGGGCCACGGACCGAACGTCGCGCCGAGCGCGCGCAGCAGCGCAGCCGCCGTAGGGGTCACCGTTTCGCCTTCCGCCGGGAAGGGCCGGACCGGAATGCCCCGCAACAGTTCCAGCACGGCGGGGGCCGGAACCGGGATGACGCCGTGGGCGCAGGCCACGCTGCCGTCCGCGACGGGCAGCGGGCTGACCACGAACCGCGACGGCGCAAGGCGGACGAACAGTTCGCAGGCCATGCAGATGTCCAGAATGCTGTCCAGCGCGCCGACCTCATGGAAATGGACCTCTTCCGGCTTCCTGCCGTGCACGGCGGCTTCGGCCTTCGCCAGCAGCGTGAAGGTGTCCGTGGCGAGGCGTTTCGCGGCTTCGGCCATGCCGCCCGCGGCGATGAGCACGGTGATGTCCGAAAGCGTGCGGTGCTCGTGCTGATGCGGCAGCGAGACTTCGGCGTGCCAGCCGCCGATGTGGTTCACCTCCCACCGGACGAGACGCACAGTTCCGGCGAGTTCGGGCAGAACGGCGTGCAGAAGCGCGCCCAGTTCCGGCTCTCCCGTGTCCGTCATGCGCAGCAGCCCGGCGAGCAGCATGTCCCCGGACAGGCCGGAATGCGACCGGACGGTCAGGACAAGGCCGCCTTCCGCCCCATCCCCGTGCGAATGCGTGGCCCCATGCGCATGGGCGTGTTCATGGGCATGTCCGTGAGCGGACTCGCCGGTCCGTTCGCGGCTCATGCCTTTCTCGTCGTGCGTGTGCGTTGCGTCGCTCATAATCCGTTCACCACCCTTGCGGCGGCGCAGGCCGCGCCGTACCCGTTGTCGATGTTCATGATTCCCACGCCCGGAGCGCAGCTTGAAAGCATGCTCGCCAGCGCCGCCGTTCCGCCCCGCGCCGCGCCGTAGCCCACGGAGGTGGGCACGCCGAAAATCGGCTTGGGCGTCAGTCCGCCCATGACGCTCGCCAGCGCGGCGTCCAGCCCCGCCACCACGATCACCGCGTCGAAGCCGTTGATTTCCTCCAGACGCTCGGCCAGACGCCACAGCCCGGCCACGCCGCAGTCTTCGAACAACCTGTGCTCGATGCCCAGATACGTCAGGGTGCGCGCCGCTTCCCACGCCACGAACCCGTCGGCCGTGCCCGCCGAAACGACGGCGACCCGGCCCCGCTCCTTCGGCGGCAGGGTGTCCCCGAACGCCGTGCGGGACAACGGATGATAGTCGTAAGCGTTCCGGACGGCTTCGGGCATCCGCTCGAATACCTCCGGGGTCAGCCGCGTGAACAGGATGGGACGCCCCGACCCTCTGCCGAACGCGGAAAGCAGTTCCGCCACGGCCTCAAAGGGCTTGCCTTCGCAAAACACCGCTTCCGGCAGGCCGATCCGCGCGGTGCGGGCATGATCAAAAAGAATGCCGTGATCCATATGCGTATCTCCGTATGCGCGCCTTGCCGCAGCGTCCCCGCCCGGAACGGGGCGGCGTTCCGGGAAAAGGCGGCGCGGACGTCCTTTCCGAAACGCCGCGCCGACCGCCCGGCGCGTCCTTGTCCGACAGTTTCTTGAGCCTGTCCCCCTTTCCGCCCGGTTCCCCGGCTGGGGAAAGGGAGCGTCATGGCGACGCCGGATGCGGCTCCGTACCGATGTCTATAGCCCGTCTCCCCATATGGCAACAGATACGATCCGCTCTCTTTATTGCCCAATTCTCTCACCCCTCTTCACAAATGGAAAAGTTGTGATACGTTTTCCCCCAAAAGAAACCCCCTTCAAACCTCCACGCATCAGGGAGATTCGCCATGACCGCGACCGAGCAGAGAGAATTGGAAAGAATCAACGCCCAGCTCAAGGAAACGGTGCTGCGGCGCCTGCCCGAACCCGGAACATTTGATACCGCCGTCAAGGGACTGACGTTTTTCCGCAAGCAGGATGTCGACTGCGCGTCCTGCAGTTTCGGCAAGCCTCACGTCGCCATTGTGGTTCAGGGCTCCAAATGCGCGGTGATCGGATCGCAGGAATACCGCTATGGAGAAAACCAGTACCTGATCACCGGCGTGGACATGCCGAGCTCGTTCTACATCCTCAATCCGTCGCCGGAAAAGCCGTTTCTGGCCGTTTCGCTCGAACTGGACGGGTATTTGCTCAGCCAGCTCGCGGCGGAGGTACCGCCGTCCGTCAGAAACGGAAGCCGCCCGTGTCAGGGCGTCACCCTCGCCCATGCGGAACCCGATCTGTTGGGGGCCTTCCTGCGCCTCACGGACCTGCTGGACAAGCCGGAACAGATAGCCGTCCGCGCCCCGATCATCATCCGGGAAATCCATTACCTGCTCCTCATCGGGCCGAGAGGGAACGATCTGCGGCAGTTGAACACCCTGGGCACGCAGAGCAACCAGATCGCGCAGGCGATCTCATGGCTGCGGACGAACTACAGGGAACCGCTTCAGGTGGAAGAACTGGCCCGGCGCGTCAACATGGCGACGTCCACGTTTCACCGGCATTTCAAGGAAATCACGGGGCTCAGCCCGTTGCAGTACCACAAGCGGCTCCGCCTGTACGAAGCCCAGCGTCTGATGCTGACGGAAAACCAGAACGCCAGCAGCGCGTCGCTGGCCGTGGGCTATGAAAGCGGAACACAGTTCAACCGGGAATACAAGCGGCTGTTCGGCGAACCGCCGCACCGGGACATGAGCCAGCGTCGGGTGTCCATCCAGTAGGCCGCTCCGCGACGACCGGATCGGCGTGTCCACTTTGACGAAAGGCCCCGCCGGGCGGCGGCGCGGCTCCCCAAAGGGGTGTCCTCCTTCCCGCCCCGCACGGCGGCTCTTCTCCCTGTCTTTCGGTACGCCCCAACCGCCCCGAAGCCAAGCGCGGGACACGTTCCTTCATGTTGCCCGATCCTCTCCATGCCGCCGAAACGGGACTCCCCCGGTCCCGGAAGACGCGCGCAGGGCGTCCCGGAAAGGCGGCGCGGGGGGAAAAGACCGGCGGCGGGCCCGTCCGGACCGGACGCTTTCCGAACCGGCGGGAAAAGGCGATCCCCCGGCTCGCTTCACTTTCTCCAGAACTTCCACCACGGGCAGACCGAAAAGCCCCTTTCCCTGCCTCCGTGAACGGTCCGTTCGGCCAGCAGGTTCTGGATGCAGCCCAATTCCACGATCAGCTTTTCGACGACTTCCTGCATGTCCCGCACGGGAGGCGCGTCGTCCCCCTCCACGAGCGCGCGAAGGTTCTCAAGCGACTCCCCGGTGCGCGACAGCGCCGCCGCGATTTCCTCCCGGCAAACCGCTTCTCCCCTCTGGAGCCGGGCCTCCATCCAGCGCATCAGAATGTCGTTGCCGAGCACTGAGCACAGCCGAGGTATCATCTCCAGACTCGGCATGTAGTTGTCGTTGACGTTGAAATACCGTTTGATCACGGCGTGCGAAACGCCAAGACGCTCCGCTATCTCGCTTTGCGTCAACCCGCTTTCCTGCTTGGCAAGACGGAGGGCTCCCTTGCCCGTCATCATCTCCAAATCCGTCATACCGTTTTCCTCCCGGAAATGTATGGAGCGGACTCGTCAGAATGACTGCCCGTTCCCTCCTCTACCGTGGGAGTTTCCCTCCAGAGCAGAATCCCTTTGAAAACATTCACGTTTCAAAGGTTCCTTCCGCCGAAGCGCGGTGTCTTCGGCGGCGGACGGCCCGGTCTGCTCGTCGCCTCGCAT
>CAUHBW010000178.1 GCA_959604115.1 uncultured Bilophila sp.
AGGGAACCTTTCTGAAGAAAGGTTCCCTCTCCCCCTCCAATTTTTTATTCTTCCTCAACAAAACACCGGGTCAGATCGTCCAGCGTCTCGCGGCGGCGGATAAGCTTTGGCGTTCCGTCGCTGGTGATGAGCACCTCGGCGGCGCGGGGACGCTGGTTGTAGCTGGAGGACATGACGAAGCCGTAGGCACCGGCGTCGAGCACGCCGAGCACGTCGCCTTCCTGAATCAGCGGCAGGGGGCGTTTCTTGGCGAGGATGTCGCCGCTTTCGCAGATGTTGCCCACCACGGTCTGCTCGACGAGATCGGCATCGGGCTGGCCGTTCTCGCGGTAGATTTCGATGTCGTGGAACGAATCGTACATGGCCGGACGGACCAGCACGTTGAAGCCGAGATCCGTGCCGACGTACCGGTTTTCACCGTTGAATTTGGTGGCGTGCACCGTGCCGAGCAGCACGCCGCATTCCGCCACTACGTAGCGGCCCGGCTCGATGAAGAATTTGCCCTTGTAGCCGGTTTCCTCCACCCACGCGGACAGCTTGGCGTGAAGCTGGATTCCGAGCGACTCCATGTCGAGGCGGGGCTGGTTTTCATACTTGCGGTAGGGGATGCCGAGGCCGCCGCCGAAGTCGATGAGTTCGAGGGAGGGGAACAGGTCGGCAAGGTCCGTCCGCACGAAGTGCAGCAGGAAGTCGATGGCGTTGAGGTAGTTGTCCGGCTCCATGAACAGGGAGCCGATGTGCTGGTTGATCCCGGCGAGCGTCAGGTCGTGCTTCCTGAGAAGGGCGCGGACCTCGTCCATCGCGGTGGGGTCGATGCCGAACTTGGTTTCCTTTCCGGCTGTGACGACCTTTTTGTGATGGCCCGCTCCGATGCCGGGATTGACGCGGATCATGACCTTGCCGCCGGGGTTGACCGTGCCGTACAGGTCAAGCTGGGAAAGGGAATCGACGCTGACGAGGAGGCCGTTGTCCACGGCGTTCTTCATTTCGTCGGCGGAAACGTTGTTGCAGACGTACAGGAGCCGGTCGGGGGTGAAGCCCGCCAGCTTGTTGACGTGCAGTTCGCCGGGCGACATGGCGTCGGCGTGGCAGCCCTCTTCGCGGACGATGCGCAGGAGGGCGGGGTTGGTGTTGGCTTTCGCCGAGTAGTTGACCTGAAAGCCCGGAAGGCTGGACAGGCCGAGCAACTCCCGGCAGCGCCGGCGCAGCACGTTCTCATTGTATACGTACAGTGGGGTGCCGTACTTGGCGGCGAGTTCCCGAGGCGTGGCGTTTCCAAAGAAGTCGACTTTGTCGGTCTGGGCGGAACGAACGTTTGGCATGGATTGTCCTCTGAATGGCAAAAGATTACGCGACAAGGTAACAGGCTGTACCGTGCTGTCAATAGAAGAGGTGGATGATCAAAAATATTTTGTGATATTCTTTGGTTAGATGTGTACAAGATTGTCATGCGCCGCGCCCCTTCCGTCCGCCCCGGAAAGGATGTTTGACTTTCCGCCTTTCTGGGGACATGGTAGAACATAAAACTTCACCAAGGAGCCATTCATGGCAATCAAAGACGGCGATACCGTTCGAGTACATTATACGGGAACTTTCTCCGACGGAGAGGTGTTCGATTCTTCCAGAGAGCGTGAGCCGCTGGAATTCTCCATCGGTGACGGGAGCCTGATCCCCGGTTTCGAGGACGCGCTGATCGGGCGCGCCAAGGGCGATCGTTTCACGGTCACCATTCCGGCCGACGACGCCTACGGCGAACACCTTGAGGAACTGCTCATGGAAGTGCCCCTGAGCGAAGTTCCCGAAGACATCAAGCCCGAAGTGGGCATGATGCTCCAGATCGCCACCGACGACGGAGACATGGAAGTGCAGATCGTCGACGTCAACGATAAGGCCGTGGTGCTTGACGCCAATCACCCGCTGGCCGGTGAAGACCTGACCTTCGACATCGAAGTTGTCGACGTCAAATAGGCTTTGCGAACAGGCTCCGATTCGGTTATGCTGGATCGGAGCTTTTTTTATTACGGCGTTTTTCACTGAGAAAAGGCAGAGGGGACGACTGAGCGGGTCGCCTTTTGCTTCGGACATCAGGCCCTGGAGGAGACATGAAAGTTGTTTTCGAGATCACCGGGTTGAGTTGTGACCTTGCGCTTCACCCCATCTCGCCCCAGACGGCGGAAAGCATGCGCGAGGGCGGACGTGACATCTACAGCCAGAAGTATATGAACTGGTGGCGTAGAGGCAACACGCGCACGTTCGGCATGCGCATCAACGAGTCTTCCGAAATCCGTTTGCAGGTGGACGGCGAGGACGTTTCGTTCAACGCCAACCTGCTGTACCGCAACGTGTACACCCTGCGGCAGCGCATGTACCTTTCCAGCAAGGCGCAGTTTCTCGCCGTTCTGGGATACGACAACGAAACCTGCACGTTCCGCTGGATTTGGGACAACATCGAAAACTTCGACGTCACCAAATTCAACTTTGTGGTGACGGACTGGGACAACGTGCTCTCCACCAAGGGCTACCGCGTGCTCGACAACGTCTTCTACGACGGCAAGCACGCTGACGATGAGGAATGGCTGAACCCCAGCGGCTTCACGCTCATGGACCCCATCGTCATCGACCTCGACGACGTGCGCCGTGAAATCGAGGACGAACTCAAGGGCACCGCCGCCTACGACCGCTAGACCCGGAAAGCCCGTTTCTCTTTTTTCGACAGAAAGCCTCCGCCGATGCGGGGGCTTTTTTCGTTTCCGGATTCCACTTTTCGTTTTTCTACGTCGCAGGGCATGCGGCGGACGCCCTGCGACGTCATTGCCGCGTCGGGTCTTCGCGCTTGCCGCTGGCGTTCGCATTGCCTCGTTCAAAAAGGTGAAGAGCTTTTCGCCGGAAACGGGAGACGTCCGTCCGACAGGTTGCGAAGAGGATGCATCTCCTTATATGCGTCATCCCGAAAGGGTCGCCGTATCCGGCCCGCGCGGGAAGAGAGCCGGGGGGAGAGGTCTTTCGAAAGCCGTATTCGGTTCGGGCGGAAATGGGGGAGATTCGGCAAGGGCGGGCGTCTTGAAAGAGGGAGGGGCGGACCGGGAGCGGGGGAAACCTTTGGGAGAACGTTTCCCCCGCTCCCGTGTTCCTCCTTATTGTTCTTCAAACGAGGCTCGGTTCTTGTTGATGACGGAAACGAGGTCGGGCATGATCTGCGCGATTTCGTCCATGTTGCCGGAGCAGGCGGCTTCCTCAAGACACCGGGCCGGATCGTCGAGCACCCGCAGATCGTAGGACTCGGCCAGACGTCCGATGTGCGCGGCGGCCTTGCGGACGGCCTGCGTGTCGCCGGAGATTCCGCCCCGGATCGCGCGTTCCAGCGCGGCGTCGAGTTCCGCGAGCAGGGAGTGGATGGCCTCGTCGGAGGCCTCCTCCTGCTGTTCCTCGGATGGATGCGTTTCCGTGGGAACGGGGGCCTGCGGCGTTTCGGGCGCGGCGGGGCGTTCCGGTTCCTTGGCCGGTTCTTCGGGCGCCACTGGCTCGCCGAGTTCCACAATGTCCTCGATGGTCAGTTCGCCGGTTGCGGGCGCGGGACGCGAGCCTTGTTCGCAGGGTGCAAGACGGTCGGCCTCGTCCAGCAGCGAACGGGAGGGCGTTTCCGGCTTGGCGGGCAGCGCGTCCCCGAACAGATCGGGAAGCGGCGGCTCGTCTGCCGGAACCTTGGCGGGTTCGGCGGGCTTGCCGAGCGGTTCGGTCAGCGTGATGACGGGGGGCTTTTCGATTTCGAGCCCGTCGAGAGAAAGGGCCTCCGTCTCCGCCACGGGCGCATTCAGCAACAGGGCGTCGCCGTCGAGCACGCGGGGCGCGGTTTCGTCCAGAGGTTCGCCCAGCAACAGCGGTTCGTTGAGGGACAGCGGGGTTTCCCCCCGGACGGGATCGGCCTGAGACGTCAGGGACAGCGGTTCCTTTTCGGGTTCCATCGCCAGCGTCAGCGGGGATTCGGCCTTCGTGGGATCGGCCTGCGGCGCGGGAGCCGGTTTTTCGGGCTCCAGCGAAAGCGGCTTGATGAGGGGCATGGGGTCGCCCACCCATTCGGCGGCGTCGGGGATTGGATCGGGCTTGGCTTCCGGCGCGGGCTTTGAAGCCACGGCGGGCGATGCCTTTGCGGACGTCGCGGGGGGCTCCTGAGCCGCGACGGCTTCGGGGCGTTTCGTCGGAACGTCCTGCGGCTTGACGATGGGCATGGGGTCGCCCACCCATTCCGCCGTGTTCGACGGAGCCGTCGAACGTGCGGGCATGCGCTTGGCGCGTTCCTCCAGCGGATTCGGGCGTGCGGGACGTTTCGTTTCCTTTGGGGCGGCGTCCGTTTTGGTGATGGGCATGGGGTCGCCCACGCTGGACAGCTTCGGTTTTTCGGCCTTTTCCGTCAGCACGACCACCGTTTCCTCTTCCGGTTTGACGGCGGCGGTTTTCGAGACGGGGCCGTTCTGCTTGCGGAACGGGGACAGGAGCTTGCGGAGCAGTCCCGTTTTGGCGGATGCGGCGGGCTGTTCCGCCGTGGGCGTCGGCAGATCGGGAAGATCCACAGGCAGCGGCTTGGCGGGTTTGGGCGTTGCGGCGGGCCGCTTGGCCTCCGGTTTCGGTTTGGGCGTGGCGGGCGTCTCGTCGGTATCCTTGAACCGGCGCGAGACGGGCGCAAGACGCAGGGTCAGGTGCCGCAGTTCCTTGCGGGTGATGGGCTTCTTGAGGAAGTGGGTGCAGCCCGCCCGGCGCAGGGACTCGATCTGTTCGCCGCTGTTGACCAGAGCGAGGATGCAGGCCAGCGGGAAGTTGTGTTCGCCCTCGAAGATGCGGATGGCGGCCACGGCGTTGCCGATGGCCTCTTCCGGCATGTCGTCGTCGAAGATGAGCAGCGCGCCGGGAGTCCGGCGGTAGAGCTGCTGCGCCTCTTCCGCGCTTCGGGCTTCGATGATTTCGTGGGGAAGTTCGTCCAGATAGAAGGACAGCATCTGCCGGTTCGCCGGAAGGGTGCTGACCACGATGATCCGCAGTGCGCTGGCGGGCAGACGGGACAGGTTGTCCTTGTCCGGCTCGACGGCGGGAGCGGGCTGCTGTTCGGTCACGCGGGCCGTAAGGCGCATGCTGAAGGAGATGGTGGTGCCTTTGGGGCCGCTTTCGAGAGAGACGAGTTCGCCGTCCGGGCCGACGAGTTCCCACGCGCGGACGAGGGCCAGCGTGCTGCGTCCGAGGGGCGGCATGCCGGAACCGGTATCCGAAACGGTGAACAGCAGGTGTCCCGGATCGGTGCTTTCGGGGAGACGTTGGGCGCGGATCTGGACCATGCCGCGTTCGGTGGCGAGCACGGCGCTTTCCACAAGCAGGGCCAGCACGTCGGCAAGCTGGGCGCGGTGCCCCTCATAATGGCGCGGCAGGTGCGGCGCGGTGAACCACGACAGGCCGAGGTTCTTGGATTCCGCAAGGTTCGCCACCGCTTCGTGGGTTTCCAGCAGAAGCTGGTTCAGGTCGAAGGATTCCTTGCGGAATTCGTCCGGCGCGGGCGCGCTTTTGCCCATGTTGCCGATGGCCGTGGCGAGGTTGCGTCCGGCGACGCCGAGGGCGTCGGTGCGGCGGCGGGCTTCGGCGGAAAGCGGCGACTGGTCCACGGCGCTGATGGCGCGGAGCAGGGCGTCGAGCGGGGCGCGGAGGGATTCCTCGACCATGCCTGCGGACAGCGGGGCCTGCAACGCCTGAGGGTAGGGCCGGTTTTCCGGCTTGCGGGGCTTCGCCGCGACGGTCGGCTCGGGCTGCACGCGGGCGGGCACCGGTTTGGGCATGGGAAACGTGGCGATGGCAAGCCCCTCCGGCTCGATGGACAGGGAGGGCAGGCGATTGCCGGACGGAGCGGGTTCGTCGGGGAAACCGCCCAGTTCCAGCGCGGCGACGCCCGCCCTGCCGGTCTTGGGCGTTTCGCGGCTGGTCCGGCTGTTGGGCGCGGGCAGCGGTTTGGGGCTCGGGCTGAGCGCCGCCATGAGCGCGCTGAGGGTCAGGAACGTCAGCGGGATCAGGCTCACCACGCCCGGCGTCATGAAGCCGTCCAGCGCGTGGGGGAGCATGGCGATCAGCCATTCGGGAAGCAGGCGGGACAGCGGGAACAGGGCCAGCATGCCGAGCGGCGGCAGCAGGCAGATCAGGAAAAAGCGTTTCGCGCCGGGAAGGCGGCGCAGGCAGGCCGCGAACGTGCCCGGCAGGAGCAGCAGCATGAACAGGGGCCACAGGGGCAGGAACTGGAGCGTCCACGTGTAGCCGGGAACCAGCGGCGCGACTGAGATGGCGATGCCGAGCAGGGCCAGCAGCACGAACTGCATATCAATAAAAGGGGCGTGGTGACGCGTCCGCAGCATGTGCCTGCCCACATGCGGCAGGATGAGCAGTGCCACGCCGGGCGCGAGCAGGCCGGGCATGTCCCAGCGGCTGACCTCGCCCGCGGGCGTCGTGGGCAGTCCCCAGAAGGCTTGGACCCAGACGGCGGCGATGTAGAGCGCGGCCCACATCCGCCATTCCCGGCGTTCGGCCACGCCGCGCAGGAGGCACAGGAACAGCAGCACGGCAAGCAGCACCAGTTGCGGCTGCGAACCGAGATTGTCCACGATGGTCAGGCTCGCCGCGTCGCGCAGCAGGGGCACGAACCCCGGCGCCGGGATGCCGTTGACCCGGAGATAGATGTCGGTGTGTTCGGGCAGTGGATTGGGCAGCGGGTAAAGTCCGTCATTGGAGGGGCGCACCGGCGTTCCCGTCGTTTCGCCGGAACGGACCAGCCAGACCTGCGGAGTGCCGGGAAGCTGATCGGCGATGCGGGTGTTCAGATCCAGCACGAGCGGAAAGACCGGAACCTTGCCGTCGGGGGCGAGGCGCATCCACAGCGTTCCCGCGTGGTGCGGCAGGGTTTCGGGCTCGTACGGCGTGAATTCCTTTCGCATGTCCGGGGCGAGTACCTCTCCCAGCGTATGGGTGCCCTTGGGGTCCAGCAGCCAGGCCATCTGGAGCGGGACTTCGGCGTTCATTTGCGTGGAGGCGGGGTTGGCTTCGCCGGGAACGGCGGGGAGGGCTCCCGTCTGTACGGGCTGCTCGACGGGCGCTTCCGGGGTGGTCTGCTCGACGACGGCCTGAAGGGCTTCCTGCACAGCCGGGGGCGGCGCCACGACGGAAGGCTCCGCCGGGGCCGTGGGCGACGTCGGTTCCGCCCCGGCGTCGCCGGGACAGATCAGCAGCAGGAAGGCGAATACCGGCACGCACAAACGGAAAAGCCGGGAGAAACGTCTGAACGGCAAAGAATGAGAGTGCATAGGCGATAGGGGGTTCGGGTGACGGAAGAAAAGGCCGCGTTGTCGAGAGCCGCGCCGAAGCATCCATAAAGGGGAGGTCGGCGTTTTCAGAGAACGAGCATTGTAAATACGCCGCTCGGAAGCTCTGGGCAAGTTATTAAAAAAGCCATATGATATTTCACTGTTAGAGAACATTGAGGTGATGCCCCGGAGGTCGTCGCAAGAAAAAAGCGAAAAAAATTCTAAAAAGTCGTTGACAGGGAGGGCCGAGAGGTGCATAACCCGTTCTCGCCGCTGCGGGACGGAACGTCTCGCGGAGCCGAGCCAGGCCGGAAGGGTTGAGTGAGGCGGGGCGAAAAGGTTTTTTGAAAAAAAGACGAAAAAAGTTGTTGACAGCGAAAGGGAGTCGAGATAAGTTCTCGCTTCTGCGCCGGGGAGAAAAGCTCCTCGGGCCG
>CAUHBW010000179.1 GCA_959604115.1 uncultured Bilophila sp.
GTCTTCTAAACCGCCTTCGCGGCGGGTAACTCATTAAATGAAATGTGCTTTTTACAACTTAGCTTCTAAACCGCCTTCGCGGCGGGTAACTATAGAACCCCCCTGCTCTTCTAAACCGCCTTCGCGGCGGGTAACTGTACAACGCACGAATTGTGCTTACGGAAACACTTCTAAACCGCCTTCGCGGCGGGTAACTGGTAAAACTTTTAGGCGCGCAAACAATTAACCTTCTAAACCGCCTTCGCGGCGGGTAACGTGATATAACCATTTGCCATCTGCCATATCGCCTTCTAAACCGCCTTCGCGGCGGGTAACGTCCGATACACTTACCGTGTCCCGGAATATCGCTTCTAAACCGCCTTCGCGGCGGGTAACGCGGAGTAAAGACGTTCACCAGCACGCTACTACTTCTAAACCGCCTTCGCGGCGGGTAACCGCCGGGACCCACGGGCAGGCCGAGCGATTTTCTTCTAAACCGCCTTCGCGGCGGGTAACGGAGCGGGACGCCGTGGAGGAGTTCCGCAATACTTCTAAACCGCCTTCGCGGCGGGTAACTTACCGGAATCCACCAATAATACGGGCTATATCTTCTAAACCGCCTTCGCGGCGGGTAACGCATACGACGCTACGGCGGTTGAAGAGAAATGCTTCTAAACCGCCTTCGCGGCGGGTAACGGCGCAACGCCCGAACACATGCCGCCAGTCGTCTTCTAAACCGCCTTCGCGGCGGGTAACTGTAATGTCGCGGACGTGTTATCGTCATCTAACTTCTAAACCGCCTTCGCGGCGGGTAACCTCGGGTTTGCGAAAAATGTAAAGAGCATAGACTTCTAAACCGCCTTCGCGGCGGGTAACAATGCCTTGTTCGCAATGGCTTCCGCGTTCAACTTCTAAACCGCCTTCGCGGCGGGTAACCGTTGCCGTAGGCAACGTCAAACCCCCTGACGCTTCTAAACCGCCTTCGCGGCGGGTAACCAACGCCCGAGAGGCTGAGGCCAGCAATGGCACTTCTAAACCGCCTTCGCGGCGGGTAACAGCGGAACCAGTTCGCCGGGTTCGTCCTTCCCCTTCTACCCCGCCTTCGCGGCGGGTAACATAGAAAACGGGACTTTCACGACTGCGAACATCTTCTAAACCGCCTTCGCGGCGGGTAACCCGTAAGGGCTTTTGTTCGTTTGACGTGTGATCTTCTAAACCGCCTTCGCGGCGGGTAACTAGAAATACTGAAGCCTAAAGTCTGTTCCTTCAAGATGTTGCATCAAAAACCGTATTGCAGGCTTCGTTTTTGCGTCCAGTTCACAACTCTTCGATATTACATATCCTTCAAACAGAGCTCCTTCATGAAGCCGAAGAGGAAGTCCAGAACCTCGGCTTCCTGACAGCGTTCGATGAGGCATTGGCGGAAGTCCTTTTGCGTCTCTCCCGACCGGGCGCACTCGAAGGCCAGCGGCATGACGTAGCCGTCCTTGATCACGTCCGCGAGGTCGAAGACCAGCGCGCCGCGCCGCGTTTTCCCGTGCAGGAGGGGCATGGCGAAGCTGATGCCGAGGCCGCAGAGCGTCACGGCGGCGTATCCGTAGGCGATGTAGTTGCCGTGATCGAGAAAGCCGTTGCACAGGTCCGCCACCGACGCCGAACGCCGCGCCCCCTCTTCGCGGGCAAACGGAAAGCCGTGCCCCCGCGCCAGATCGGCATAGAGGCGTTTGGCCCAGCGCGCCTCGGCGAGCAGCAGTTCCTGAACGTCTTCGGCGCGTTCCAGATCCGAGCGGAAACGCTCCAGCACGGAGTCCGCAAGCGTTACGCCCAACGTTTGCAGGTGGTCGTTCTCCCGCCAGCACTCCGCCGTCACCTGCGCGCGCCGTCTGAGAAAACGGCGGGCCTTCTCCATCCGGCGCGCGGGATCGAACCACATTTCCGCCCACGCCTGCATGTACTCCGTGGGACGGTATTCGCTCTGCGGCGTCATGAAGGCGACGTCGCACACGCCGAACAGCGGCGAGCCGCCCGTTCCGCAAAAACCGACCATCACATTGGACGCGGCCATCCGCCGCATGGCCGCGTCCGTGATGGAGGTTCCCTTACCCAACAGCAAAAACGCCGTGTTCCGCTCGGGGATGTTGAACATCTGCTCGAACGCCCCCCCGTCCTGCGTCAGGTAGACGATACGGTCGTCCTGCTGCACCACGCGGGCGTGCTCCAGATAGAAGACGTTGGCCCGCTTGGAAAGCAGGAGCGGCCTCGGTTCGGTTTGCCGTTTCACGCCCATGACAGTTCCGGCAGGCTGAAGGGCCGGCTCGTCACGCAGAATCCGTAGCCGTTGGGCGTGCATTCCTCCCGCTGCGGCTCTCCCCGTTCGCGGTTCACCACCAGCGAGAACCGCTGCCCCGTTTCCGCGCTGCGCAGGATGAAATAGGTCATCCCGGCCCGGCGGGCCTCCAGCATGCGCCGTTCCCGCAATTGCCCGTGCGCCTCGCCTTCGTGGCGATCCGACGACAGCGAGGGGATCCGGTATCTGACGAAGCGCGTCCACTCCCCGTCAAAATCGGCGGGAACCGCGCGCGGATAGATCAGGCGCGCGTAATCGCGGAACCACGGTCGCGCAAGCGCGTTCTCCGCCAGCCAGTCCAGATCGTCGCGGGAGGTGGCGAACACCCGCAGCGCGAACCGCTGCGGCTCCGGGCCGGGAAAGGCCACGGCGAACGTTCCGGGACGCTGGGAAAACAGGCCGTGCAGCTGGCCCAGCATACCGTTCCGCAGCATGCCCCCGCTCGCCCCCGTGTCGCCCCCCACGAGCAGCGGCATGGCGTCGCAATACCACCGGGGCAGCATGATCACTCGCTCCCCGAAAAGACGCCGCCCCGGATGATGCACGCCAGCAGGAACAGCCCTTCGGGCGTCGCGGGGTCCAGTTCGCCTACGCGCAGCATCAGCTTGAAGCCCGAGGCATCTCCCTTGTTGCGGAAGAACTCCTGCGCATCGAGGCTCGCGCCGTTGGGCTCCACGGGCAGGGGGATGCCGCGTTCCCCGTAGGCGGGATACCACGTGTCGATGGTGCGCAGGGCGTTGCCGATTTTCTGGTCGCGCAGGGCCGCCTGCCCCATGATGCGCACGCTGTGCTGGTCCTGATTGTCCGGCACGCCGCCCACGCAGTACAACGGACGGGCAAACCCGCGCGCCTTGTTTTCAAGGTAGTTCTGCGAAGGGAAGACTTCCGCGGCGCCGCCGACGCCCAGATCGACGCGGGCGGTCACGCGCAGTTCCGTTTCCGGATCGCCCTTCCAGCCCCGCGCCAGCACCTCGGCCACAGCGCGTTCGTCGTCGCTCACGCCGTCAAAGCTGTTGAAGGGCGTTTGCAGCGCGTCGAACGTTTTTTTCTCCCCGGTGGGCAGGGCCACCTTCACCGTGGCGGTTTGGGCCACGGTCCGGTTGCGCCATAGGAAACGCCCGTTGGCGATGTTGCGCACGTACCGGCAGGCGAGCCGCTCCAGCGCGTCGCCCGCCTTGGCCCGGCGCACGAAGTCAGCCAGCTCGTCCTTGAACGCGTTCAGATCGCTCATGGAATCCTTCTGGCCCGGCGCGCACGCGAACAGAGCCTTCTCCACATCCATGCCGCGCAGGTTGAAGCGCACCAGCAGGGCCGTGGCTTCGGCGGCCAGCTTGGCGCTGTCCGTGGTCTGGATGTTGGAGACTTCCTCCCGCTTGGCGCTGGCGGAGGCGGCCTGCCCTTCCTTGCTGGCCTTGTTGATGTTCTGCGTGCCGCGGATGCCGTGCCGTATCACCCACAGCGGGCTCAGGCGCTCCCCGTCCAGCTCGTTGTAGAAAAGCCCGTCCGTCACCAGAAGGCACCGCTGGAACGACAGCACGCCCGGCAGTTTGCTCAATTTCTTCGCCATGTCTCTCTCCTTACATATCCTCAGGTTCCGCGTGTTCCTGCCGCAGCACGAACGCGCCCCGCCGATCATCCAGCCACACGGGACGCCAGAAGGCGTCTTCCGCGTCCGATTCCTTCCGCCATTGGCGCAGGGAACGGTACTGCACCATGCCCACCAGCGGCTCCGCGAACGCGTGCACGTAGCCGCAGCGCGCGCCGCTCCGGTGCTCGAAGGGCGTGATCGCCGCGTAGCCCACGCAGGCCGCCGACAGCCACGATCCGGCATCTCCCGGCGAGGGCAGCGCGCCCAGCGCCTCCACCAGCAGATCGGCCTGATGTTTGTCCGTTCCGTCGGGATGCCTGTCCTTCCGTTCGAGCAGGTCACGCCTGTCCACGACGACGTAGCCGTTGTCGATGCGCCGGAACGCGTCCTCCGGCGAATCTTCGAGGGCGATCTCGCCGTGCCCGGTCACAAGGCCGCCGGACAGCCGGGCCTGATGCAGAAAATCCTTGGCTTCCGACACCCCGAACACCCGCTCCACCTCCCAGACGACGCTCACGCGCAGGTGCGCGCAGGCCACGGGCTGGAGGGAAAGGGCATGCGGATTTTTCGAGGAATAGTCGCTGCCGTTGGTGGACTTGCCGAACGTGAACGCCGCCGACCGCCGTTGCTGCGGCGAAAAGACGCCGTAGAACGTCTGGCCGAGGGCTTCGCGATCATGGTGGATCAGGGCCATGCCCGTCACTTTGGCCCCGCCCCCCAAATGGAAGCAGAGTGCCTGACCGAGGCCGTAGGCCGCGAACACCGGCGGCCCCCCCACCAGAAAGGACGCGGCGAGCATGTTGGCGGCCTGCACCCGCACGCGGGGAAACACAAGATACCTCATCGGAACGCCTCCTCTAAAATCCCTTCAATCGTCGCGGTCGCCGTCACGTCCAGAACCAGCATCCGGTTCCCCTTGGCGGATGCGGCCCGTTCCATGCCGCCGATCACCAGCCACGCCATGTCGCGGGGCCATGCAGCGTCGCGCAGAGCGGGATCGAGCAGGCCGCGCAGTACAGCCGGTTTCAGGTTGGGCGAAGCCAACGCCGCGGTTCCCGTTTCAGGGTTCGTCTCCTGCGGCAGCATATCGGCGTACTCACGCAGCGTCTCCCGCGCCTCGCTCGCCCGCTGCAGGATGATGGAGGCGATGGACTTCATGAAGTTTTCCTCTTCCACCCGCGTCTCCATACGGGTTTTCCCCGACAGCAGGGGGAAGGAACCGTCCAGTCCATACTCGCGGCGAAACGCCGCGTACTTGGCCAAGGCCGCACGCAGCGGACCGGCAACGGAAAAATCAAGGGAAATTCCCTTATAATAAAAGGAAAAGGCGGCGCGCAGATCGTCCGCGCTGCGCGGGGCATCCACGAAAAGCGGACGCTGCATGGCCCGCACGAGCCCGCCCACGTTCTGCGGGTTGGAGCCGCCGATGCCGAACTGCGCCTGACGCAGCTTGCGTATCGCCGGACGGGGAGCGCGCCCGGACCCCGCGTCTTCCTTTTCGGACTGTTTCTTCGCCTCCTCGCAGGCGGCGTTGTGCCGGGACACCAGCCCGTCGTCCCTGCCGAACAACAATTCGCAGACGCCGCCCGCCGTGATGGGCGTCATGGACACGTACCCGCCCTCCGCGCCGTCCTTAGGGATCAGGATTTGGCGCAGACGGTGATCCACATGCTCCACGCCCACGCTGAACCCGGAGGACCGCGCCTCGTTCATGGCCTCCTTGATGACCGCGTATTCCTCGGGCGAGGCGGCCTCCGCAAAGGCGTCGCCGCGCGCCGCCGCGTTCACCTGCTTGCAGATGCCCGCCACCGCCGCGCCGCCCTTGCCGTAGTCCAGCGAAAGGGACACGCCCCGCGCCATCAGCGTCCGGGCCGAGACGTAGGGAGCGTCCAGCGCGTCGTCCGGCGACAGGCGCACCCCCACGAGGGCGGCGTTGGAATTGACCGTCTTCGAGCTGAAGTGGACAAGCTCCGCAACCGTCCGGCGATAGATTTCCGGCGGATACGCCTTCCACGGCTTTTCGTTTCCGGACGGACGCTCCTGCGCGACGTCCTCCGCCTCCACGTTGGGTTCAGTCATATATCGTCTCCTCATTCTCCGTCGGGGAGCGTCGGGCTATGCCGAATCCCCTGTCGTATTCCCACAGACGCTTGTCGTCGTAGGCCACAAGCTCGGCGGCAAGCGCGCGTTCCGCGTCCACGCCGACGGCCTCGCACTGGGCGCGCATGGCCTCGCCGTCCAGCCACAGCCACGCGTTGGGCATGGCCTCCGCCACGCGGAAGGAACGCTCGTCGCGCTCCACCCAATGTCCGCCCGCGCCGCGCCGCTCTCCCTGATACACAAAGGTTTCGTGAATGTCCTCAAGGGATTCGGGATCGCGCCCCAAACGCCACATTTCCGGCCTTCCCGCACGGTCGCGCAGGGGCGTCTTGTCATAGATCCCCTGAGCCAGCAGCTTCGAGGCCGTGCCGTCCGCGATGAAGACCGGCGGTTCCTCGTTGTTCTCCGGCCCGAAGGAGCGGAACAGCCGCTTGGCTATGGCCCTGTCGTCGCGCTTGGCGAGACGGCAATCATCGCCGAGACGCACCGCCGCGGTTACGGCGAAACGCCCCTCGCGCCACGGCAGAATTTGTGCCAGATCATGGATCAAATACCTGTCCTTGACATCCCCGCCTTCATAGCCGGGCCAGCAAAAGGCCGGTTTGGGCTGATCATCCTTGCACTTGTATTGGTTATAGCAATGCCGCCAGTTGAACTGCGGCACGGCGATGTTGGGCGCGTCCCCGCAAGGCCGCAGGCGGTGCCGGTTGACGCGGCCCGCCGTCTGCACCAGCGACTGGGCACTGGAAATGTCTATGACGGCCCAGTCGAAATCGTGGTCCCGCCCCACCTCTTCCACCGGCGTCGCCACCACGATGAACGGCACGTCCGACCGGCCTTCGCGCGCGGCCTCGTCCAATAGAGAGCGGATTTCGGGATCGGACAGGATGTGCCCGTCGCCCCCGGCGCGGGAGAGCAGAAAATCCAGCCGCCGTTCCTTGTGGAACCGGGCGATGCGCCAGTCGTTCGCATGGTAGCAGGCGACGCGGGCGTGCGGCAGGGCCCCGGCAAGACGCCGGGCCGTATCCACGGCGGTCCTGATGTTCGCCACGCGCACCAGCCCGAAGGAATAGACCACCCCGGAGCGCGCATCCGTCAGGGCATGCCGGGCGTGCAGGTTCCGCGCGCCCGCGATAACGGCCTCCATCCACGCCTTGGGGGTCTGTTCCGCCAGCGGGAGCAGTTCGGCGAGGCGGTACACGGGCGCGCGGCCCACCGCCTCCAGTTGATCGGCCACGCGGGCGTCGTACAGATCGAGCAGGGCCCCGCTCCGTTCCGTTTCCGGCACTGTAGGCATGGGCTTCACCAGAGGCGGCAGCGCATCGTCAAGAAACGCCAGCACGTACAGCGGCGGCTTGCCGCCCTCCGGTTCCGCGCCGGAATCGTTCTTCCCGCCCCGCCGCAGACTCCGGGCCATTTCCGCGCCGGATGCATAGGCAGCCTCCACGGCCCGCGCCACGGGCCGGGAAAGGGTCGCGGTGGAGCAGACGACGTTGCGCCCGAACAGCCCGCCCAACTGCACGAGCCGCAGCACGGCGGCGAGCGGGGCCGGGTCGTAGCCGTCCACCTCGTCGATCACTATATCCGCGCTCATCATGCGCAGCAGGGCCTTGACGTGATGCCCCTGCCGGTGCGGCTCACCGGCGGCGATCAGATAGTCGATGGTGGAAACCAGCAGCGGCGCGCCGAGGATACGCCGCTCCTGCGCCTTGGGGAAAAAGGACTCCAGCC
>CAUHBW010000180.1 GCA_959604115.1 uncultured Bilophila sp.
TGTTGAAAACGGATTTTTCAATTTACATAATCTTACCACTGCCCCTCGAAAATCCACCATGCTACAGCTTATATCCGAATACCGATTTTGCGGAGGTTGTAGCCATGAAAAGACTTTCGATGCGACAGCGGCAAATCGTCATGCTGATGATCCAGGGTAAATGTCCCAAAAGACATTGCCCGCATGTTATCTATTCAGCGCACAACAGTTTATAGGCATCAGGCGACTGTCAGAAAATTATATGGTGTGCATGGAAGCATCGAACTCATGCGGGCAATAGCTTCAGAGTTGGCTACAAACATATCTGAACTTACGCTCACATCACGAGGAAAAGAGGTCTTTGAACTTGCTTTGGAGGGCAAAACTATTTCTGAAATATCAAAACTACTCGGCATAAGTTTCAGCGGCGTACTGCGCCACAGAGAGAAAATGCTAGAAGAAAATGCTTGCCACAGTATGAATGAACTTATAGCAAAATACTATGGCCTTTTCTCTAGTTCTTCTGAGACTACACATTGCACAGGAAACTGATATGTTCACAGAAAAACAGACTATTATCGTAACGACACCGGAAGAATTGATGCCACTTATAACCGAGGCCGTTCGTGCCGCAGGGTGTGGATATCCAAGCAATATTTCTGATGGCCCACACAAAAAACTTCTTGCGCCTAAAGATGTGGAAAGAGAGTTTGGAATCCACCAAAAAACTCTCGCATACTGGCGGCAAGAAAGTATTGGCCCGGCATATACGAGTTTCGGCAGACGCGTTTTCTATGAACGCGCGGTGCTGGAAGAATACATCGCCTCCGGACGCATCCAAACCTTGGACACACTCAGATGATGGATTTATCAGGCAAGCATATCCCCGATAATCGAGAGCTTTTCGCTTTCCTGTCCGGGGAACAAATGGGCATACCGCATGGTCATGGTAATGTTCTTATGGCGCATGAGCTTTTGCAGTTCCATGAGCGTGACCTTGCCGGATTGTGCCAGCCAGGATGCGAAGGTGTGCCGCATGGTATGCAGGGTGACGGCGTACAGGCTGTCGCCGTCCTCCGGGGCCAGTCCGAGTTTTCTGACGGCGGTCTGGAAACAGGCGGGCGTCTTGGTGAACGCTGTCTTCTTCCGTGGCTGCTGGAAGATGGGTTCTGCTGGCTTGCGCCTGTACGCCTGGAGCATCCGGATCATATCTTCCGGCACACGGACGAAGACACGCTTGCCTCCTTTCTGGATGATATGGAGGCCGCAGGCGTTGGCGTCCACATCCTGCCCGCGCAGTTTGAAAATCTCCGTGGGCCGGAGGCCGGTTCGCAGCGAGAGCAAAGCCATGTCGTGCAATTGCGGATGCCGCTTTTCAAGGTCGTCCAGAAGGGCCTTGGCTTCCTCTCTGGTCAGGAAACGCAGTCTTTCATTATTGGCCGTTACCATTTTCCATGTGCCGCCTCTGGTGGACAGGGGGTTGACGCCGCTCCACATGCCGGTGGCGATAGCGCGGTTTATGGCGGAACGCATGAACGAAAAGATATTGTTCACAGTCTGTCCGGCCAGTGTTTTCCGCTTTCCTGTTCTGGCTTTGGAATTACCTGTGGCCTTTTTGGGCTTTGTATTTCCGGTAGGCGTCTTCAGGAGCTGAGCCTTGAGAGTGGAAAGCAGATTGGGGGTCAGTTCGACCACGGGCAGGGCGTGAATTTTGTCCTTGAGATGCGCCTTGTATTGGCTATAATGCTGGCTGACGTACTTTCCTTCGCTTTTGCCCCATGCAAGATAGGCGTCCACCAGGTCTCCGATGGTGACCTTTTCCCGTTCGATGGGGTTGACGCCGGTGACGGCAATCTCCGCGAGGAATTTTGCGCGCTCTTTTTGAACCAGAGCAGGACGAATGCCCTTGCTGTGTCTGCCAACAGTTTTCCAGTGGCCTTTGCCTTGGATGTCCTTGTAACAGAAACAGTAGATACGATCCGGCAGGCCGGTTCGCGGATCACGTTTGGCGGACTGGCGGTAGAAAACGCCCTCGAACTTTGTTTTTATGTATTTTCGGGTGGTTACGTCGTTCATGGAAACATGATAACGGCGAATTACTCAAATTGGAAGATGATTATCCATTCGTTATCCAAAATGTATTTTCCTGAAAAATTTTCTAACGATAACACATTTGATTTACTTATCATTTTAGCAGTAATACTGGCAATATGTGAGGGACAGAGAGAGAGAGAGAACATTCCGGCCCCCTGCACGGCTGCGGTGCGTTTCCATGCGGCTGAACCGCCCATGAAGAGCTATCATAACTGGATGCATAAGGCAAAATATCCGTTCCTTCTCTGGAAAGGCCCCTCCACGGGGCCTCTTATGGTATCAGCGGACAGCTACTCCCCTTCGTACACTTCGAGTATCCGGAGGGGGAACCCTTCTTCCTTGAAAAAAGGCTGGATGAACCACTGATGGATGGGAACATCGACATGGAGAAGCAAAAAGTCATGAAAGCCGGTGACGCCCTGAATCACAGGGACGCCATCCTCTTCCCCTATCCAGCAGCGCGAAAAGTAAAGTCGCACCTTGGCTTTTGCCCACTCTGGTCGCTTCATACTCTGTCCTTTTTTCTAGAACCCCTCAAACGAAAACCGCTGGCCAGCGAGCACGTCCACGGTCTCGCAGCTCCACGGCTCGACGCTGCCGAGCTTCTCCCGGGCGTGGATGGCCATCGCCAGCGCGACGGCGGCGTCACCGTGGCGCTTCCCGGTGGCGTCCCTGCCCCGGGCGTCGGGCACGCGGGCCACGCCCTTGACCACGCGCAGGCTCCGCAGGTCGGACAGCACGTCCGCGCTCTTCGGCAGGATCACCGTCTTGTCCTCGATGCGGCTTTTGAGCTTCGGCATGGTCTCGCGATACCAGCTCTCCGAGATCATGACCTCTTCCACCTGCGCGGGGCCGTACTCCTGCCGGGCGAACTCCGCGAGCGCGCTGCCGTTGCCCCGGGCGTCGAGCGCCAGTCCGGAAAACCGGGGCAGGCTATCTATTATATGGAAGAGGATCTGCTGCTGCGTGCGGTATGGGCAGTTCCGCAGCTCCACCGTGAACGGCGTGGCCAGCGTCAGATCGGCCTGCTCGGTGACCGGCCAGAAGACGGAGAGGTCACCGGAGCGCCCGAAGTCGCCGCCCACAAAATGGCAGCGTCCGGCGGGGAGTTCGGCAAGCAGCGGGTCGACGTGCTCGCGCAGCCACTGCCGAGTAATCATCTCGGCCAGCGGCATGTCCCAGTCCACGAAATCCTCGGCGGGAGGCGTCCACGTAAGCACGGGGACACCGTCCGCCATACACGCTTCGATCATCGCCGAAGTCAGGTACGCGCCGGATGAGCGGTTCGGGATGCAGAACAGCTCTTCATCCGCGCCTTCACCGTAGTCTGTGATGAGCCGATCGCGCCAGAGGTCTTCCGCCTCCTGCGTCCACAGCTTGCCCTGTGACTGGCAGATCTTGCGATACAGCCCATCGGCGAGGGCGTCGTCCAGCGTCGTCCGGTGCAGGGAATAATCACGCTTTCCCGCCCGGATATCCTTGACCAGCTCGTTGAAAGCATTGTCTTCACCGTTGTGCGTAGAAAGAATCGATACGGAACCGCCCCACATGAGCAGCGCCATCGCGGCCTTGATCAGCTCGGCAAGATCATCGACGAAGGCGGCTTCATCGATGATGACCCGTCCTTGCTTCGAGCGCAGGGAGCGCGGTTCCGAAGGGAGCCCCCAGATGTCAAAGCCGGAGGCGAAACGGATGCGGTAGACGGTAATGTCTCCGTCGGGATTGCGCAGCACCACCTCTTCCGTATCACTGACCGCCGCGTTGAAGGTCTTTGCCCAGTACGCGGAGTCCTTCACGAACTGCTGCGTCATTTCCTTATTATAGGAGAGGTAGTATGTGCTCTGCCCTCCGGCGTCACGGTTACGCATGGCGAGACGGGCGGACTTCAGGGCCTCCGCGTAGGATGCGCCGATACGGCGGGACTTCTCCCACACGCTGACGGTGGCATCGTCAAGCACCCACTCTTCCTGATATGGCAGCAACACGCCCAATTCATTCATTTGACCAACCCCAACGCCTTGTCGAGCCTTTCGGCAATATCGGCGGACACCCCGCCGCCCTTCATTGTATCGGCCTCTTCCCTGGGAAGCGTGGCTTCAAGTTCCTGCACCAGCGCGAGACACTTGGCGACCTCGGCGATACTGTCGCTCGTGACGTATTTTTCATCCGACAGGATCGTGCCGAGCTTGGTGTTTACGGCCTGCTTCAGCACATCGACGGCTTCGGCACGACTGGAGACCCTCACGGGCTTCTCGGGCTTGGCGGGGTTGAGGATTTCCCCGGCAAGCATGGCCTTCTGATACTGGAGTTCAAGGTTTCCGAGACTGGCAACGGCAAAGGCAATCTGGGATGCGGCCTTGCCGTCCTCCGCTTCAAGCAGATGCTTCAGGATGGCGGCGCGGCTCCGGATCGTATCGATACGGATGTCGGCCTCCGCCCGGGCCAGCTCTTCCCTGCGTTCCCGCCACTGGTAGGCGTCTGCCCAGCGCCGAAGCGTTGAGTCCGCGATGCCGGTGGCTTCGGACACCTGCGCGAAGGTCAGCCGGTCGGCGCAGTACAGCTCCATCGCCCGCCAGCGGGTATCGGCATCGATCTCAGTCCCCATCGCTTTCTCGGAGGGCTTCGGCTTCGGCGAGGAGCGACCGGAGCAGCTCGGTGACGGATCGCAACGCGGACGACGCGGCGGCGACACGCTCCCCGTCGATCAACTCGGCACCATCATGAAGATAGAGCAGGTACTGGATGCGCGAGCGCAACGCTTCCGCCGTTTCCTCCAGTTCCAAAATCTGCCGTTCAAGCCGTTGCAGGTCATTCATGGCGGCTCCTAATCCATCTCAAGCTGTGCGCTGAGGATTTTGATTCTGGTGTCCATATCCCGCAACTCCCGCACCTGCTGCGCGAACCGGAGCATGTCGTCCACGGCCTGATCTTCGCAGATCTCCACCACGGGCAGGGAGGGATTCAGCCGCGCACGCAGCACGTCAAGCGTATTGCGGCAGGCCAGATCAAGGCGCTGCCGCCGTTCCCGAAGATCGATCCTCTGGGCTCTGAAGGTCTGTGTTTCCACACTCATAGCTTTTTCTCCTACTTCTTGCCGTGTGCGGCCTCGCGCACTGCCGGGCACGACATGTTGTTCTCAATCAGTCCGGCAAGACGCTGCAGAACGCTCACATTGCTGACGATCAAGTCGGACAAGTCGTTGGCCATGCGTTGATAGTTCTTCACCAGTTCGACATTATCCTTATAAAACTGAGCGGTGGCCATCTGGTTCTTGCCGAGCTCTTTAACGATGTCGAGCGTATCGGAGCGGTAGGTCTCCAGTGCGCTCGACATATCGCTGCGCAACTGCTGCACAATGGTCTGCGTGTCTTTACGGGCCTGCTCATGCATTGCCGAAAGACTTTTTGCGGCGGCGTGGTTGATCAGCATAAGGGCTATGATCACGGCCACCGGACCGGCAAGCAGCAGCCCGAGCAAGCCCGGCACGCCGAGCCGCTCCAGAATCCCGGCAATGGAAGCCAGTGCCTCAATGAGTTGCGGAATCTGGTCCACGGGCATCGGAGTCCTCCTTTTTTGCCTTTCGGTAGCAGTCGACGGCGGACTCCAGCCCTTTGGCGTAGGTTTTCAAAATCGTATCCCGCCGCATGAATGCCGAAATATTCTCCGGCGCATCGAACGGCAGGGTTCCATCTATGGAAGGCAGGACGGGCCGCTCGGGAGCCGGGCAGTCCCGCGCCGGAAAGACACGCGGAGGTGCCGGCAGCTCCGGCATCCGCTCCGCGCACCCGACGGCAAGCAGCAGGCTACCAAGCAGCGTTAAGAACAGCAGCGGCCTTGCGGCGCGTCGCATCATCCACGACATGCTCTCGCTCCTCGGCTGCCCGGGGACGAACGGAAGCCTCACGAAGGACGCTTTCCTGACGCTCCACGGCGTTCCGCCAGTCCTTTTCCCGGACGAGACAGGCTTCGGCGGTATCCCGATAGGCCACAGCCGAAGTTTCCATCTCCTCGTAAGCGGCCTTCCAGCCGACACCCGCAAGAAGGGCGGCTTCGAGCGCTTTCTTTGTTTTCGCATGGGATTCCTTTTCTTTGTCCATCAGCACGGCGTACTCGGCGGAGGTGTCCCTGCTCCCCCTCACATACCCCCACGCAACGAGGCAGAACGTCAACGCAAACACGGCGAGGATCTGGAGCTTACTCATCGCTCACCCCCCTGCCCCACCCGGCCTTGACGTACGCCTGTTGGCGCTCCCGCAGGATAAACCGCACATACCGCTGGTTTTCCCGCTTCGCGCTGACCCGTCGGCCTGCGTTGGCCTGCTCGACGTGTCCGAACCAGATG
Source organism: uncultured Bilophila sp. (assembly GCA_959604115.1). GTDB lineage: Bacteria > Desulfobacterota > Desulfovibrionia > Desulfovibrionales > Desulfovibrionaceae > Bilophila. Next base: position 6,416 of record CAUHBW010000180.1, read on the forward strand.
TCGGGATTCAGGCCGGAAGCTGCGGCCTTGGCACGATCGCGGTTTGTCCAGCCGAGCCCGCCGTTGTACGCGGACAGCGTGAACGCCATGCGGTTCCATTCCGTAAGGCGTCCACCCCGGCGCGATGCAATGCGGTCAAAGAGGTACTTGTCGTAGGTGACGCAGGCCCGCAGCGACCAGCGCGGATCGAAAGGCGCGGGCGTGCCGGTTTCAGGCGCGACGGAGGGCAGCCACTTCGCCGTACTCGGCATGAACTGCGCCAGCCCCTGCGCCCCCACCGACGATACCGTACTGTTTTTCCACCAGCTCTCGGTATGGATTTGCGCGGCGAACACAGCGACCGGTGCATCCATCCCCCAAACCATGCGCGAGGAGCGGATCAGCTCCGACCGATATTGCAAGGCGGCGCGGGGGATCTGGACTTCGGCGGCGTGGCTCGTATGACAACACAAAATAACGAGCGACAGCGCACAGAGGCCGCCAAGGACAAACCAGAATCCAGCCCGGAAATACGGGTATCCTTTGGCGCATTCGAGCAGGAGAAAATCCGGCCAGCCCTTCAGCCACCGCCAGAAACTCGCCAACAGAGCCGGTATCCGGCTCCGCACTCCAGACAGATGCTGCCTGATGCTCATGGCTACAGCCCCAGTCCGACGGCCAGCATTGCGCCGACGATGAGCATGGCTTGCCGGAGCATGGCGAAGCAAAAAACAGTGCGATAACTGACGGACACCGGATAATCGGCGTTGTTCGGATTGTCCGCATCCGGTTCGTTGCGCCAGTCGTCGTTAAGATACGAAGACGGCGCGGCAAAAGGGAAGAGCACGCGATCAAGCATGTAGCCGACGATCCCGGCGAGCAGCGTCAGGACGAGCTTGTAGTGAACGACGGAAACTTGCTGCGGGGCGAACAGGATGAGCAAAGCGGACAGGCAGATGATGGACAGAACGGCCAGCGCGAACCAGCGGCGGGACGAGAATAGATTTTTCAGAAACGTCATGTCGACCTCGGTGGTTAAAGCCCGCCGGGCCAATCCCGGCGGGAAAAGGAGAGGTGTGCCGAGGCAAACAGAAAGGCCCCGACGTGGCTACTTTGCCATGTCGGGGCCTCCATCTCCGGAAACGTCGCACGCTGTGCAAACAATTTTACTGCTCAAAGACGAAATCCTCCATCATCCGTTTGACGTCCTTCGACGAGACGCGTTTCGGGTTTTCTTTCAATACGTTGAGTTTGCACATATCGATGTAGCCGTAGACGGTGCGCTTGCCGACGTTGAGGCAGTAGGCCGCCTCTTCGACCGTCAGCAGCGGCT
>CAUHBW010000181.1 GCA_959604115.1 uncultured Bilophila sp.
GGCGAACTCCCCGTTTCCGGCGTCGAACTTCTGCACGCTGGCTCGGATATCGAGCTGATGCGTTTTGGGAGCCAGCAGGGAGACGGCCTTTTCGTTCACCGTATTCCACTTGAATTTCAGCGTAATACCCTTGAAATGCCCGAGCGTTGGCGTGTCCAGTTCCCCGGCGATGCCGAGGCCGGACATGGACTCGGTGACGTATTCGAGGCTCGGCAGCTCGATGTCGGCCATGCCGAGCAGCGCGGCGCTGCCCTCAAGGTAGACCTTGGCGTTGACGAGCTTGTCCGGAATGACGTTGGCGGAAGGCAGATTCATGGCGGCTCCTTACGCGGCGAAAAGGTTGTTCAGGTACGAGGGGTCATACTCGACGATGAACCGGATATCCCGCGCCGGAGGCGGGGGCGCGACGTACACATGGAACTTCGCGATGCCGTCGATGAGGTCCGTGCTCGGGTTTTCCGAGGACAGGAAGGCCACCTTGCCTCCGAGGATGTATTCGCGGGCCGCAAGACCGTTCAGCCAGATGTTGAACGTGTCGCAAATCTGCTCGACGAACCGGCGGCGCAGGGGCGAGTCGACGAACTGCCACGCGGTCAGCACCAGCGTGTTGCCGATATAGTTGAACATCCGGCGTACCGGGATGAAGGTGTCCTTGACGTCGGTAACGGCCGGATAGGCCGCAGTACGGTTGCCCCACGCCACCATCTGCCCGGTGAAATTCAGGCCGGTGACGACGCCCTGCCCGTTGAGGTAGGCGGCTTCGGCGGGCGTGAGCGCCAGTTCCTTTCCGGCGTGGCTCATGCCGTTGCAGAGCAGCCGCTTGTTCGAGGGCGACCAGTAGGGCACGCCCCCGTTGGCGGCGTCGCGGCCGGCAACGGCGGAAGCGAGATGGACGGAACCGGATTCGACGACGTCGCCGAAAACCGGCGAGCCGAACATGATCTGCAGAGCCGGGTCGGTGAGGTTGTTTTCCTTCATCCATGCCGGGACTTCCGTGTATTTCATGACGCCGGCGGGCACCTCGACGATGCCGGTCGCCTTGAAATGTCCGTTGATGCCCACGGACTTCGCGCCGATGACCACGGCCACCGCCGGATCGGAGGAAAAGCCGGGAGCCAGAATCTGCCCCGGAACCAGCCCGAAACGGGGGAAGACCTCCTCCACCAGCTCCAGTCCGGTACGCAGCCCGGAGGACGCATCGATGCCGCCGATGACGTCCGTTTTCGTCACCTTGGAGACGTCCGGCGTCGCCGGAGCCTCGCCCTGCCCCGGCGTCGTGTGCTTCGCCGGGTCAAAGACGTTGATGCACACGACGGGCGCAACGCCGTAGCGGGACAGATAAATCTTTGCGGAATCATACAGCGTGAAGCCGGATTCGCCTTCCTTCGGCGCGCCGAGCCGGGCCACGAACTCGGTCATGGAAAAGATGAGCAGCGGCTTGTTGACGGGCCGCTCCGTGCCTTCGGGCAGGTTGTGGATCGGGGCCGTGCCGATGATGACCGGGAGCGAGACGTCGACGCGCACCGGCGCGACGATGCCGGTGGCGGTCTCTTCCCAGCAGACGCCGTGATTGTACATGCTTACTCCTTGATATGACTGCGCTTCACGCGCTCGTGGCGTTCAAAGAATCCCTTCCGTTCCCGCATGTCGCGCAACGCCTCGCCCGCCTTGCCCAGCGGGAAGAAACACGCCATGACGTCGGGATCGGCAAGCAATTCCCCAAGGTGCTTCGGCAGCCCGCCGCAAAACACGCTGCCGTACATGAGCAGCACGGGCTGGCGGAACGTCGGCCCCAGATAGATGAGCGTTTCCGGAGCTACCGGAACGGCGGCTTTCGCCTTCTTGTCCGTGTCCATACAATTTCCTCTTATTCCCAGCCCTTCATCTGCCAACACGACAGCATGGTTGCCTGGATAAAGGGCCGAGGTTTGGTTTCGGCCTTTTCCCAGTAAAGGAATCTGCCCCTGGAGTCCGGCACGAGTGAAAAACGGCGCATCAGATACGACTCTCGGAACGGTCCGAGCACGCGAGTCACGTCGGACAGGAGTCTGGCGAGGTCCTGCTCCGCGCCCTCGGCGTCGCCCGTTTCCGGGTTGTAGACGCAGCAGATGAGCGCGATGGTCGCCGTTTCCATACCGCCTTCGTGGTGCCCCCCGAGAGGCACAAGAATGATGCACGGAAAAGGCTTCCGGCCCTTCTCGGGCGGGGGCAGGTCGCCGATGAACACCCGTACCGGCGTCACGGCGTCGCCGCCTTCGGACTGCCCGAGAAGGCGGACGCACAGCCCTTCTTCAAGGTGTTTCTTCAATGCGGGGAGGATAGCGGTATTCATTTCGCGGCCTCCACAGCCAGCGTCTGCTGTACATGGCGGGCCAACACGACGGGCAATCTGGATTCGGCCTCTTTCTCAAACATATTCCGGACGCGCGGCGTCACGACATGGTACTGGATGGACGGCCCGTATGCCTGTTTGATGCTTGTTTTTCCCGTGTTTTTTGAGGTAAATGCAGCCCGGAAATAGACCCCCATGTGACCTCCTGGCATCACGGCGACAAAGGGCAAGCCTATTCCCTGAGTACGGCTTTTTCCTTCGCGGCGCTCCCCGGTACGCAACGAAAAGGTGAAGTCTGGCCACTGAGAGGGACGCTTTCCGGGCTTGGCGGTTACTTCTTGCGGTTCGACGTCATAATAAATGAGCGGCTGCGCCTTACTTTGGACCGTGATGTTTCCCCTGACAGTGTCGCCAGCCTTGGCGACACTGCCCAACTGCACGGCCTTCCTGAGCGCCTTGTCCGGAAGGGGAACATCAGAGTCAAGGTACGAGACGAGTTCGTCCCGGATATGTCCCATGACCTCAGAAACAGAAGGAATAAATACCTTTTGAAGCGCGTATGGCACGCCCTTGAGCTGGCGTACCGCTCTCGCGAAATCCTCTTCGTCGATTCTGATATCGATCATGTCAGCTCCCGTTGCGGTACAGCGCAATCTTGACGACGCCGTGCTGGTCGTCGGCGTCGGCGACCGTCCAAAGGACTCCGTCGATGTCGAGTTCCTGCCTCGGTGACGGCAGCGGAATGCCGTCGTCACCGCCGGAAGGCAGGTAAAGCGTGCGGCGGACCTGATTGACGCCCCAGGTGTCCACATCATCGTCGTAATGGCTTTCGGCGGGGTCCACGCCGTCATCCCAGATGCCGACGGTTTCGAGGCCGTCGACGCTCATGGCCCCGCCGAACTCGGCCGGGTTCAGAAAACCATGCCGCACATCGAAGACGAGCGTCTCATCAAAAAGGCTCATGTCCGCTCCCGGCATTTCAGCCGTTGTTCAAGGTCGTCCAGCCGGATTCCGTGCCCATGCACGGTGGCTTTCTGCTCGTCGAGCACTTTCCACATCCTGCGATGGTCGCTGGAATTGTTTTCCTTGTCCGCAAAACGGCTGATGCAGCCCTCTCGGTGCATTATCAGGCCGTCGATCTTGCGGGAGACTCCCGCTCCCCACCATGCCAGAAAGCCGAAAAGCAGGGCCAGCAGCCCGCAGACCGCCATAAGCAGCAGTTGCGTCATGTCCAACATTCGTCACATCCCCTCTGCGGCTTCGATCCACAGGAACAGGTCGGCGGCTTCGGCGGCCGGAAGGTGTATCCATTCTCCGGCTCTGGAATCCCAGCATCCATCGCCACGGAGGAAACGCCACTCAGTGTTTGTCACTATCGCTCCCGGCGTCGACGGAGCCGGGGGAAACGCGCTCGTCGGCGCCGCCGTGCCGGCGCAGCCATGCAGCGCCGGCATCAGCGCGCACAGCATCGTTGCGAGCAGCGCGGCGGGCAGTGCGGAACCATTCCCATGCGGCATAGAGCAGCCTCAACGCCAGAACGAGCCGGCTACCGTTGCCCATCGGAGGACATGGTCCGCTTCCGGCGTTCGAGCACCTTACGCACGAGGCGGGGAAGCCCGGTGGCGACGGCGTACAGAACCCGGTACCAGCCGGAGCCGGACTCGGTCGGAGCCCGCATGTATTTCGAGGCCAGCCAGAGCACGGCGGCCACGATAAACAGCGCGCCCCAGCCCCACACGGGCAGGTACGCCGCAAGCTGCGTCAGCATGTCGATGATCTGATCTTCGGTCATGGCGTTCTCCTAGGCCCGCGTCATCCAGCCCGCGAGGAACTTGCGTTTCGAAAAGCTCCCCGCCGCGATGTCGAGGTATTTCTTGCCCTGCGCGGCGTTAAGGGCCTTCACGATGTCCTTGTCCGAGCGGTACTGGAGCACCAGCGCCAAGGCTTTGACCGTCTTGGGGCCGACGGCTCCGTCTTCCGTGAGATCGTCGAAAAGATGCTGCTCGCTGCCGTTGCGCCGGATGTAGTTCATGGCGTTGCACACGCGCTGGAGGAGCCTGCCGGAGCCGCCCCGTCCCAAATTGACGGCCTGCTCGAACAGTTCGTTGGCCACCAGCTGAGGCCAGCGGGCGAGGCCCATCCTGTCCCACCATTCGGCGCGGTAGAACGCGGTGACGTGCGTTTCCAGATCGGGGATGCTCGTCAGGTGGCGCGAGAAGACGCCGCTCCCCTGCTTGTACGAGGGATGGGCCTTCGCGGCGTCGATGATGTGCCAGCCGGGCCAGCTCGGGAAAAAATTCCGGGCAATGCCCGCATACGTCTCACCGCCCGCGTCACCGGATACGTCGCACCAGTCCCCCTCGAACTTCCGAACGGGCGCATAGGCCAGTTCAAATTCGGCGCTCATGCTTCGCCCCCTTCGGTTGCGTCGGGCGTGCCGCCTTCGGCGCCGCTGACGGAACACTCAACGTTTTCAGGAGAAGCCGTTCCCTTCCTTTTGCCCTTTCCGGAGGCGGATGCCGCCGCGTCGGCGGGAATGCCCGCATACAGCGGCGTGGCGTAGCCCATGCGGATGAGCGCGTCGGCCTTGTCCGCGTCCAGCGTGACCGCTTCTCCGGGGAGGAGCAGGTTCTCGCCGTCATCAAGCGTGACGCTCAGGCGCACGTCTTTCGTTTGCGCGCCCATTACGCCACCGCCTTGACCAGCACGGTCGCGCCGGGCTGCTTGGGCCACGGCAGGGGGCGGGATTCGGCGATGGTGAAGATGCCGGAGGGGTCGTCCTGCCTGAACTGCTTGGCGAAGATTTCGACGGGCCCGGAACAATCCACGTCCATCGGCTGGCCGAACTCCATGACGTTCTGAGCGTCGCCGGCAGCCAACAGCGCATATTCGGGATCGAGGTAGTGCTTCACCGCGCCGTTGATGTCCTTGTAGGTGCCGGTCACCAGCCAGACGCGCAGGCCGTTCCACATCCCCTTGAACTTGCTCTGGATGGTCGGGGAGAGCTGGCCGATGTTGATGTTGTTGCGGTCGAGGTCGTCGCGCACGTCCTTGTGCTTGCGGAAGGCGGCGTAGGCTTTGCGGCCCAGATAGAGGTCCGTCGCGCCGAGGTTGGTTTCCTCCTGGATCATTTCGTCATAGACCTGGAGGGAATCCTGAAGATCGGAAGCGTCGTTGCTCCACTGCGCCGTGCCGGTCAGGACGACGGTGTGCGCGGACGGACGCTTGAAGTCGACGGTGAAGGTCTTGACGAGCTGCCCTTCGACGGAATCGAAGAGGTCGATCTTGCCGTGGACGATGGCCTGCGCGCACATGATCTCGACCATCGCGTCGATGTCGGCGCGGTGATCGTCCATGTCCTCGGCGATGGCGCGCTCCACGGGATTGACGTTGAGGTCGTAGGGCGTCTGCCCCGCGCCGTGCTTGAGGAGGTCGGCGGCCTTGAACAGCCGCTTGGGGCGGAAGCGCGGAGCCTTGACGGCAAAGGCGGACAGCTCGCGTCCGTCGCGCATGGTGCCGCCGGCGGCGTTGGTGACGGAAGGCAGCATGGATACGCCGCGGGAGTACACGTGCAGCTCGAACAGCTCGGTGGCCCTCGGGGCCTGCCGGCGGAACATGTTGCCGAAGATATCGTGCCGGACCGGACGCTTGTTGATGACGCCGGTGAGGACGCGGGAATCGAAGTAGTCGATGTCGGCCATTGGTTTCTCCTTATGCATCTCCGGCGAAGACGCCGACCTTGCGAAGTTCGGTGAGGGCCGCCTGCTGATCGGCGGCTGAAACGCCGTCATCCCAGACGAGCGCGGAGGCGACGACGGCGGCATGGACGTAGACGAGCGCGTAGGCGTCGCCCTCGGCGGGGATGCTTACGTCCTCGGCCAGCACGCCGAGCATGGCGACGGTTTCGCCCTCTCCGGCCTTGGCGTAGGCTCCGGTCATCGTGGTGGCCGTCGTCGCGCCCGACTCCGTTTTGCCTACGGTCTTGGCGGCGATGACGGTTCCGGCGAGCAGCGTCTGGGCGGAGCCCGTGCTCGACAGGATGACGCGCTGCGTGATGACGGGATGATCCTTCAAAAAGACGGTGCGCTTGTACGATGCGATTTCCTGCATGGTAGGCTCCTTACAGGGATGCGATGCGGTCGATGGTTGAGGCCATGCCGTCGCTCTTGAGCCCGGCGCTGGTGTTGAGGGGGCCGGGCGTCTGGGCGGTCAGGTGGGCGAGGATGGCCTGTTGCGCCGGGGTTCCGGCAACCTGCCCGGAAGCGGGCGCGGGGGACGGGATCAACGCCCCGAGCGCCTGAAGCTGCCCGGAGGTGATGCCGGCGGCGGCCAGCGTTTCCACGCGTTGGGCGGCTTCGGCTCCGGCAACCGCCGCGAACAGGGCCATGCGGTTGTCGAGGGCGGCCTGCACAGCCTGCTGCTGTTGCGTTTCCATTGCGGCGTTGGCTTCGGCGGCCCCCTGCTTCTTGGCATCCGCTTCGATCTGCGCCAGCAGTTCGGGATGGCTGGACGCGAGTTCTATGCGATCCATAGGTTTCTCCTTGGTGGTGTTAATGAGCGCGTCCATGTCGGGCACGATGCCCGTAACAAGCCCCAGCTCACGGGCCTGCGAGGCGAGAAAGACCTGCCCGTCGCCCCACGTTTCCGGCGATGCGGCATCAACCGGCATGCGCGCGGCGACGTCGGCCCGGAACATGCGGTACAGCTCGTCGATGGTCTGTTGGAGGTAGGCTTTGACCTCGTCCGTCAGCGGCTCGGCATCGTTGCCTGCGGCTTTCCACTTCCCGCCGGTCAGATGGGTGACGCTGACGCCGAACCTTTCGAGATAGCCGGACCAGTCGTAGTGCCGGGAGATGACGCCGATGCTGCCGACGGTGGCGGAGGCAGGCGCGTACACCCGCCCGGTAGCGGAGGCGAGGTAGTAGGCGGCGGACGCGCACAGGCCGTCGGCGTAGGCGTAGACAGGCTTGGCGGTTTGCGAGGCCAGCCACGACGCCAGCTCGGGCACGCCGGAGGCCACGCCGCCGGGTGAGCAAAAACTCAGGAGCAGGGCCGAAACGCCGCCGTCCCGCATGGCGAGCGTCACGGCCGCCTTGATGGTGTCATGCCCGGTGAGGCCCCATTGGGGGTCTCCGCAGCGAGTGATGGTCCCTGAAACGCCGATGACCGCCACGCCGTCCCGCACGGTGTAGAGAAGGGGGCCGTCGCCTTGAGAGGCGGAGACGACGGCCCGGGGCGCGGTGTCCTTGCCGTTTGAGGAGGAGGCAAGCATGGCGTCGAGCGACGACAACGCCTCGGGCGTTATGGCCCAGGTGCGCTCCGTCATCAGCTCGGCAACATTCGGATGAAAATCAGGCATCTCACTGCACCTTGGTTTCTGTG
>CAUHBW010000182.1 GCA_959604115.1 uncultured Bilophila sp.
GAACTGGTATCTCCAGACGCCCGAAGGCGACTGCCTGCCGCTGGAACTGGAGGAAAACGACGGCTGGCGGCTGCTCGCGCAGAGCGGCGGAGCTCCCCTGAGCGTCTGGGGCGAATGGGACGGCCTTCGGCTCCGCCCCCTCGGCGCGTGGGAGCCCGGCGCATCCGGAGCGCCGCTCTGGCGCGAAGGAGTCGGCGTATGAACACCATGCGGTTTCTTGCCATGCAGGCCCTGCTCGGCACGGACAAGCGTCCTCCCGAGCTTCCCGTGGACGACGGCGCAGTCGGCCCGCTCATGCGCGATCTCGCCGCCGCGAAGGACGATTCCGGGAACGGCGACGCGCTCCGTCTGCTGCGCGCCGCCGGGGCGCAGTCCGTCTGCGGGCTGGCGGGCTATCTGCCCCCCCGCATGGAACCGATCGTTCCGCCCCTCTGTCCGCCCGAAACCCGCCGGGTCGTGGACGACGAAGGCATCACCGACCTGTTGCGCCAGCTTCTCACCGACAACGCCGTGAGCCAGTGCGCCGAAGCCCTGCGGCTCATGAAACGCGCCGGGCGGGTGCTTCCGCCTACGCTGCTGCCGCAGGCGCTCGCCTTCGGACGCCGCATCACGGCCCTGCGCGAACCCGTCGCCGCCGTCGCCGGAGAGCGCGGACGCTGGCTCGGCGCGCAGAATCCCGCGTGGAACCTCTTCGCCACCGACGCGGAAGGCGAACTCGATCCCGAGGTCTGGGACCACGGAGCCCCGGCCCAGCGCAAGGCCTACCTGAACGGCGTCCGCAAGCAGGATCCGGCGAAAGGCCGCGCCCTGTTTGAAGAGGCGCTCGGCTCGGCCGACGCCAGAGAGCGCGTCGCCTTTGCCGAATGCCTTGAGGATGGCCTGAGCCTTGAGGACGAGCCTTTCCTCGAAACCCTGCTCGCCAAGGACCGCAGCAAGGAAGTCCGGCAGATCGCCGCGCTCCTGCTCTCCGGCATGCCGGAAAGCGGCTACGCCCGCCGGATGAGCGAACGCCTCGCCGCCTGCGTCGCCCTTCCCGAGCGTAAGGAAGGATTGCTCGGCCGCGTCGCCGGCGTGCTGTCCGGTCCAGCCCTGCCCGAAATCATCCCGCCGGAAACCTTCGATCCCGCATGGAAGAAAGACATGCTGGAGGAAAAGAAGCCGCAGTACGAACAGCTCGGGCAACGCGGCTGGTGGCTCTACCAGATCGCCCGCGCCACGCCGCTGTCGTGGTGGGAGCGGCACACCGGCCTCTCCCCGAAGGAACTGATCGCATGGTCCCAGCAAGGCGACTGGACCCTCGCCCTGATCCGCGCCTGGCGGGAAGGCATCCGCCGGGAAAACGACCCGCGCTGGGCCAAAGCCCTCCTCGACGCCCTTTCCGGGGACCGGCTGCGCGGCGTCACGGGCAACCCGCCGCTCGACGTCCTCGGGCTCATCGCCGCCCTGCCCCACGCCGAGCGCGAAGCCGTCGTGCTGGAACGCTTCCCCTATCCCGGAGCGCTGGACTCGCCCGCCAAGTTCGCCGCCAAGAACGCCAGACAGCTCGCGGCGTTCGCCGACGTGGCCGCCATCCCGTGGGACGAAGGAGCGGTCTTTTCCGAGGAAGGAGGCCGCAAGCTGCTTGCGCGCATCCATTTCTGGGCGAAATACCTGACGGAAGACGGCCTGACGGGCTTCTACGGGTCCAGCGGCGTCCTGTACCGGATCGCCGGATCGCTGATCAGGCTGTTGCCCGCTTCCCTGAAGGACAAGGCGATGGAAGACTGGCCCCGCGACGCCGATGGCCTGCCCTGCAATCCCTCGGCCTACACCCAGCTGGCCGCCGCCGACAACGTCCGCAAGACCCTTTACCACTACTTTGCCGGAGAGAACGCATCATGAGCACGGATACCGCCAACGAAGCCGGCAAGCTGCGCCGCCACGCGGAACAGCAGTTCGCCGAGGAACTGGAAGAACTCAAAAAGACCGATACCCGCCAGCGTCCCGCCAACTGGGAGCTGTCGCCGTGGGCCGTCTGCACCTACCTGCTCGGCGGCGAACTGGAAAACGGCTTCACCGTGACGCCCAAATACATCGGGAACCGCCGGATCATCGAAACCGCCGTCGCCACGCTGGCCACGGACCGGGCGCTCCTGCTCTACGGCGTGCCCGGCACCGCCAAGTCGTGGGTGTCGGAACACCTCGCGGCGGCGATCAGCGGCGACTCCACCCGCATCATTCAGGGCACGGCGGGCACCAGCGAAGAGCAGATGCGCTACGGCTGGAACTACGCCGAACTGCTCTCCAAGGGACCGTCCCGCGCCGCACTGGTGGAAAGCCCCCTCATGCGCGCCATGGCGCAGGGCCGCATCGCCCGCGTCGAGGAGCTGACCCGCATCCCCGCCGACGTGCAGGACACGCTGATCACCATCCTATCCGAAAAGACCCTCCCCATCCCCGAACTCAACGGGGAAGTGCAGGCCGTGCGCGGCTTCAACGTCATCGCCACCGCGAACAACCGCGACAAGGGCGTCAACGAGCTTTCCTCCGCGCTCAAGCGGCGCTTCAACACGGTCATCCTGCCCGTGCCCGCCACCGAGGACGAGGAAATCCGCATCGTTTCCAAGCGCGTCACGGAAATGGGCCGCGCCCTCGAACTGCCCGCCGAACCTCCGGCGCTGGCCGAAGTGCGCCGCGTGGTGCGGATTTTCCGCGAACTGCGCAACGGCAGGACCGAAGACGGCAAAACCAAGCTCAAGTCCCCGACCGGAACCATGAGCACGGCGGAAGCCATTTCCGTCCTCAACAGCGGCATGGCCCTCGCCGCCCACTTCGGAGACGGCGCGCTGCACGCCCGCGACATCGCCGCAAGCCTTGTCGGGGCCGTGGTCAAGGACCCCGTGCAGGACGACGTGGTCTGGCGCGAATACCTCGAAACCGTGGTCAAGGAACGCTCCGACTGGAAGGATCTCTACCGCGCCTGCCGCGAGGCGGACTGACGGAACCGGAGGACGCCGCGTCCTCCCGAGACGAAACCGGCGCGACTCCGCCCCTTCCCGATACAACCTGCGAAAAAGGCTCCGCCATGCCTGATCAGACCGTACGCCTCTTCGGCATCCGCCATCACGGGCCGGGATGCGCCCGCAGCCTGCTGCGCGCGCTGGAAGCCCTGCAACCGGACTGCCTGCTCGTCGAGGGACCGCCGGACGGCGAATCCGTGCTGCCGTTCCTGACCGAAGAAACCATGCGCCCGCCCGTGGCTCTGCTCGTGTACGCCCCGGACGAACCGCGCCGCGCCGCGTTCTATCCCTTCGCCGAGTTCTCCCCCGAATGGCAGGCGCTCGGCTACGGCCTGCGCCGGGCGATCCCCGTCCGGTTCATGGACCTGCCCGTCACGCACCAGTTCGCGCTGGACAAGGCGTGGGAAGAGGAAGACGCCGCCGCAGAAGAGGAAGCGGAGAAAGCCCTCGCCCTTTCCGCCCCCCCGGACGCGGGCACTCCCGGCGCGCCCGAAACAGCCGAAGCCTCTTCCGACGCCCCGGACGCTCCCGAGAGCACGGAGGACGCGGAAGACGACACGCCGGATGACGTTCCGGAAATATACGGCGATCCCCTCGACTGGCTCGGACGCGCCGCCGGATACGCCGACGGCGAGGCGTGGTGGAACCACATGGTCGAAGAACGCCTCGACGGACTGGAACTGTTCGAAGCCATCCGCGAAGCCATGACCACCCTGCGCGCCGAAACGCCCCGCCGTGAACGCTCCGAACGCGAAACCCGGCGCGAGGCCATGCGCGAAGCGCACATGCGCAAATGCCTGCGGCAAGCGAAGAAGGAAGGGTTCGAGCGCATTGCGGTGGTCTGCGGGGCGTGGCACGTGCCCGCCCTCGAAGCCCCGGCTCCCGTCAAACAGGACGCCGATCTGCTCAAGGGCCTGCCCAAAATGAAGGTCGCGGCGACATGGACCCCGTGGACCTACGCCAACCTGAGCAGCCGGAGCGGCTACGGCGCGGGCGTCTCCTCTCCCGCGTGGTACGAACACCTGTGGCGCAGCGGCGACGGCGACCGGGCCATCGGCTGGCTGACCCGCGCGGCGCGCCTGTTCCGAGAGCAGGACATGGACTGCTCGTCCGCACACGTCATCGAGGCCGCCCGGCTGGCCGAGTCCCTCGCCGCCATGCGCGAACGCACCCGGCCCGGACTGGAGGAACTGTACGAAGCTCTGCGAGCCATCGTGTGCATGGGCGAAGACACGCCGCTCCGCTTCATCGAGCAACGGCTCATCGTGGGCGACCGGCTCGGGGCGGTCCCCGAGGCTACGCCCACCGTTCCTCTGCAACGCGATCTCGAACGCCAGCAGAAAAGCCTGCGCCTGAAGCCCGAAGCCTCCCAGAAGGTGCTGGACCTCGACCTGCGTCAGCCCAACGACCTCGCGCGCAGCCATCTCCTGCACCGCCTGCGCCTGCTCGGCATCGCATGGGGCTCGCCGTCGTCAGGCGGGCACGGGGCCAAGGGCACCTTCCACGAACTCTGGGAAACGCAGTGGACGCCCGAACTCGCCATCGCCGTGATCGCCGCCGGACGCTGGGGCAACACCGTCGCCGAGGCCGCCGCGTCCAAAGCCGCGGACACAGCCAACACGGCGGAACTGCTGGAACTGGCGGAACTGGTCAACGACATCCTGCTCGCGGATCTGCCGGACGCCGTAGGGCACGCTACGCGGATGCTGGAGGAAAAGGCCGCCACCACCGACGACGTGGCGCAGCTTCTCGACGGCCTGCCCGCGCTGGCGTCCATCGCCCGCTACGGCAACGTGCGGCAAACCGACGCCGGAATGGTCCTCCGCGTGCTGGAAGGTCTGGTGCCCCGCGCCGCCATCGGCCTGCCCGGCGCCTGCACCTCGCTGGACGCGGAAAACGCCGCCGCCATGCGCAAGCGCATCATCGCCGCGCACAACGCCATCCGCCCGCTCGACAACGAGCCGCTCTGGGAAGAGTGGCTCGCCGCGCTGCGCCGGACGGCCCTGCGCGACGGCTCGGTCCACGAACTCCTGCGCGGGCTCGCCGTCCGTCTGCTGTTCGAGGAGCAACGCCTCGACGCGGACGAGGTCGCCCGGCAGATGAGCCTCGCTCTTTCGACGGCCTCCGCGCCCGCCGCGGCGGCGGCGTGGATAGAGGGCTTCCTCAACCAGAGCGCGCTGGTGCTGCTGCACGACGACGCGCTGTGGGACATGCTGGCACGCTGGATGGACGGGCTGACCGACGATCATTTCATCCAGATTCTGCCCATGCTGCGCCGCACCTTTTCCGGCTTTTCCGCGCCGGAACGCCGCCGGCTGGGGGAACGCGCCAAACGTCCCGGCGGCGGCGCGGCGAAAGAACGGCTTGAGGCATATTGGGACCCGGCGCGGGCGGCCCTGCCCATCCCGCTGCTGCGGCGTCTGCTCGGGCTTGCGGAACAGTCATGAAGGCGGAGGATGCGATGAACGATACCATGCCCACGGACACGGCGGAACACCTGCGACGCTGGCGTCTGGTGCTCGGCGAGGAAGCGGACAACGCCTGCGGCGGGCTGCATGCCGAAGACGTCGCGATGGACGCGGCGTTGTCGGCCCTCTACGACGACGAAAGCCGCCACAGCCTGCGCCGCCGGGGCGGCAGCGAAAGCTCTTCGCCGCGCGTGGCCCGCTGGCTCGGAGACATCCGGCGGTTCTTCCCTTCCCCGGTCGTGCAGGTCATGCAGAAGGACGCCTTCGATCGTCTGAACCTGCACAGCATGCTCCTCCAGCCGGAGATGCTCGAAAACGTGCAGCCGGACGTGGACCTTGTCGCCACGCTGGTGTCCCTGAGCGGGGTCATCCCGGAAAAGACGAAGGAAACCGCCCGGCTGGTGGTCCGCAAGGTCGTGGACGAACTGATGAGGCAGCTTGAGGAGCCGATGCGTTCGGCGGTCAGCGGCGCGTTGAACCGCGCGGTCCGCAACCGGCGTCCCCGGCATGCCGAAATCGACTGGAACCGGACGATCCGGGCGAACCTGCGGCACTGGCAGCGGGACTATCGGACCATCATCCCCGAGACGCTGATCGGCTTCGGCAGGAAGTCGCAGCGGGTCCAGCGGGAGATCATCCTGTGCATCGACCAGAGCGGCTCGATGGCGGCGTCGGTAGTCTATTCGAGCATTTTCGGGGCGGTGATGGCCTCCATGCCCGCCGTCAGGACGCATATGGTGGTCTTCGACACTTCGGTGGTGGATTTGACGGAAAAGCTCGACGATCCGGTGGATCTGCTGTTCGGCGTGCAGCTCGGCGGCGGGACGGACATCAACCGCGCGGTGGGCTATTGCCAGACGCTGATCCGCGATCCCCGCAACACCGTCATGGTGCTCATTTCGGACCTGTACGAAGGCGGCGTGGAGCGCAATCTCCTGCAACGGGCGAACGATCTGGTGCAGTCCGGCGTGCAGGTCATCGCCCTCCTCGCCCTGAGCAACGAGGGCAAGCCCTTCTACGACAAGGAGCTCGCCGCCAAGCTCGCCGCGCTCGGCGTCCCGTCCTTCGCCTGCACCCCCGATCTCTTCCCCGGCATGATGGCCGCCGCCATCCGCAAGGAGGACATCAACCTCTGGGCCGCCCAACAGGGAATCGTCGTGCCCAAGGGATAAAACAGGAATCGGGGAGGGGAGGAGGAACCCTTCTGAAGAAGGGCGTCCACCTCCCCTCCCCGAACCCCTCCCCTTCTCCTCCTAAGACTTTCAACTGGTGGGGAGGCAGCGCGGAGGGAGTTCACAGTATATAACAGGGGGTAAAAAGGGGACATCTTTTTAAGATGTCCCCTTTTCAGATCAAGCTAAAATTAGTTTTTTGAAATCGCTGAGCAATCAGGTAAATAAACCTTTACGGTTTTTACTCCAGGATAATCAGCAGAAGCTACCCCATCCTTAACGAATTCAGTGGTTCCTTTCTTAAGAGATGCAATGTTAAGTTCTGTTGTACCTGCAGCTAAACTCGTGGGGGCTGCCAAAGAAACACTCCAATCATTACCGAAATCAGAACTGGTATTCACAACGGATACTGCGTTCTTTTTGGCGTCTAAGCAACTGTCGCCCGCTAGAACCTGTTTAGCAAACTGAAGATTGACGCGAGCTTGAGCTTCAGCGGCAGCAGCTTCAGCCGCTTTAGACTCTGCATCTTTCTGCAAGTCATAATACTTGGGCACGGCGACGGCGGCGAGGATGCCGAGGATCACCAGAACGGAGATGATTTCGATGAGGGTAAAACCCTGCTGCCTTACGTCTTTACGCATGTCCTTCCTCCAATACCATCCAAGAATTCAATAGGTTGTGTCATTCGACGGGGTGGCGGCGGCGTTGCCGCTTCCTTGTATACGTACAATTTTATATAGATTGATGAATATTTAAAGTAAAGCTGTTTCCGCGCCCCGCAGGCGGCGATCCGTGCGGATAGGAAAAAAACTCATCAACCAAAGCGTATTGAATCCAAAAGAACACGCGACATACTCTCCGCCACCAAACAAAAAGGCGCGGTAAAAACCGCGCCCTCAGCCGCCTCCGGAGGAACAGGCCGAAATTCCCCGGCACCACACGAATAAGACCCGCCGCACACCGAAACGCACGCGACGCAGACCCCGCCACCGGAACAGGGATTCGATAAAGTCGAAAGTCTTTGAAGAGGATGGGGTGGGGTTTGGGGAGG
>CAUHBW010000183.1 GCA_959604115.1 uncultured Bilophila sp.
TTCCCTCTCACCTCCCCCGGTCTTCCATACAAAAAGGGAGCCCCGCGAAGGGCTCCCTTTTTCCACAGGCGTTTCGTACGGGCTACTTCCCGGCGCCCACAAAGAGCAGCGGGACTTCGGGGATGTAGGTACAAATGAGCAGGACAATGAGCATGAGGCCGATCATGGGCAACGCCTTGGCGGCGATGTTCTCCAGCTTGGCCTTGGCGACGCCGCTGGCGACGAAGAGGTTCACGCCCACGGGCGGCGTGATGAAGCCGATGGCGAGGTTGACCACGATGATGACGCCGAAGTGCAGCGGCGACACGCCCACGCCCGTCACGATGGGCAGCAGGATGGGCACGAGGATGACGATGGCCGCCAGAGCTTCCATGAACGTGCCGACGATGAGCAGCAACACGTTGATGAGCATCAGAATGACGATCTTGTTCTCGGAGAAGCTCAGGATCGCGCGGGCCACGGTGCCGGGCACGTCCTCGATGGTCATGATGTTGCCGAACAGAGTCGCCATCGCCATCAGAACGATGATGACGGCGGACGTCTCGCACGACTCGATGCAGGAGTCGATGAGACACCTGAAGTTCATTTCCCTGTAGAGGAACAGGCCGACGATAAGGCCGTAGAAGGCGGCGACGGCAGCGGCTTCGGTCGGGGTCATGACGCCGCCGTAGATGCCGCCGAGCACGATGACCGGCACCATGAGCGCCCACTTGGCCTCCCATGCCGCGTGCATCAGGGTACGCGAGTTGCGGACCTTCTCCTGTCCGCGCCAGCCCTGCCTGCGGGAATACCAGTAACAGTAGACCATCAGCACGATGCCGATGAGCACGCCGGGAACGATGCCGCTCATGAACAGATCGCCGATGGAAACCTGCGCGGAGATGCCGTACACGACGAAGGGGTTGCTCGGGGGAATCATGACGCCCACGCAACCGGCCGCCGCGACGAGGGCCGCGGAGAAGAACTTGTCGTAGCCGCGCTCCACCATCGCGGGGATGGTCAGCGCGCCGATGGCCGCCACGGTGGCCGGGCCGGAACCGGAAATCGCGCCGAAGAACATACAGGTCACGATGGCGGTCAGGCCGATGCCGCCGTAGGTTCCGCCCACGATTTCGTCGGCGAGGGAGAGGAGGCGGTGGGAAAGCCCGCCCGCGCCCATGAACACGCCCGCCGCGATGAAGAACGGAATGGCCATGATCGGGAAACTGTCGATGGACGTGAAGGCCACCTGAGCCATGTATTCGATGGGGAGGGTGTCCGCGCAGATGATGGTCGCCAGCGTGGACAGGCCGAGGCTGATGGCCACGGGCACGCCGATGGCGCACAGGACGACGAAGTAGCCGAACAGCGCGGGCAGCGGTTCGATGTAGTCGCAGAAAATGACCGGCGAGGCGATGACGAACACCGCGACGAGGCCGAGCAGCGTATCCACGAACCCGCATATCCTGACCTGCTTGTACAGGGACTGAAGCAGGCGCAGGCACATGAGGCCGAAGCCGAAAGGCAGGATAAGATACGGAATGAGGAACGGAATGCGCAGCGCGGTGGTGAACTGCGGATACTGCTGGAGGCGTTCGATCTGGCCCCAGCCGAACCACGCGATGGTCGCCGTCAGGATGAGGAACAGGACTTCGACCACCACCCAGCTGATCTGCTGAATGCGGGGAGGCAGATGATCATAGAGCATGTCCACGCGAATGGACGAACGCTTCTTGATGGCGACGCACAGCGCGAGATAGGAAATCCAGATAAAAATGTACCGGGAAAGTTCTTCAGTCCAGACCGCAGCGCCGGCGCGCTCGATGAACTGAGTAATGATGTAGCGGTAGATGACCTGCCAGGTGATGAACAGGGTGATGGACAGCAGGCCGACGACCAGAAAAACCTTCTCGAAATTTTCGTCGAGCCAGTGCAGCGCGCCCTGATGGGAAGCGTTGGTGTTTTCCATACGAGATTCCTGTGGTGTACGCGTAAGGGAAAATCCGGCCCGCGGATGTCGTTCGCGGGCCGGAAATCAAGGGACTTACTTCTGGGTGTCGGCGATCAGCTGGAGCAGTTCGGCGGGGATTTCCTTGGCGAACTGGTCACGCACGGGCTGGGTCTTGGCGTAGAGTTCCTGACGCTGTTCGGGGGTCAGCATCGTGATTTCGATGCCCTTGGCCTTGAACGCGTCCCAGGCGGCCTTTTCAAGCTTCACGGATTCTTCGCGCTGCCACGCGGTGGCTTCCTTCGCGGCTTCCATGATGATCTTCTGCTGGTCGGCGGTCAGGCTGTCCCACTTTTTCTTGTTCATCAGCAGGATGTGCATGGAGTAGTTGTGCTCGGAGTTCATGGCGTACTTGAGCACTTCGGTGTGCTTGGCGTCGTTCAGCAGCGAGAAGGTATTGCCTTCGGCGTCGACGGTGCCCTGCTGGATGGCGGTGTAGGTTTCACCCCACGCCACGGGAGCGGGATTCATGCCGAGTTCCGTAGCCACGGCCACTTCAACCGGGGAATCGGTGGTGCGGACCTTCAGGTTCATGAGGTCCTTCACTTCCTTAAGGGGCTTCTTGGAGGCCACGAAGTTGCGGTACCCGAATTCGCTGAACATGATGGTCTTCAGGCCGATGCTTTCGGCGACCTTGTCGAGAGCCTTGCCGAGTTCGCCGTCATCCAGAGCCTTGTACAGCTTCTGCTGGTTGGCGGGATTGGTCACATACGGAAGGTCGATGGACATATAGGCTTTCGAGAAGCTGGCGAGGTTCGGCGTGGAGCTGGAGGACATGTCCAGCGTACCGGCCTGGGCGGCTTCCGTGGTCACGCGGTCGCTGCCGAGCTGGCAGTTGGGGAACAGCTGAATGCGGATTTTCTTGTTGCTCTTCTTTTCGACGAGCTCTTTAAATTTTTCGTAACCGACGGTCACGTTGTTGCCCGGAGCCATCGGATGACCGACGCGCAGGGTGAGCGGCTTTTCCGCTCGTGCATTCTGGGTCATGCCGAGGATCATACATGAGGAAGCCAAAAGGGCAGCTACGGTGCACAGTACTTTTTTCATCACACGTCTCCTTACGTGAAAAAAAGTATTCCCTCCTGTGGGGATGATTTTTGTTATACCCCAGTTTGAGAAAAAAAGGGAAGCCCTCTTACTTCATCAAAAAGCGTACCACCGTTGAGTCTCCGACCAATCGCAGCGAACATACCCCAAACGGTTATTTCAAAATTTTTCCATGTTATTTTGAGACATTAGATCTTATAATCGTAACCCATTGAAAACACAAAAATACTTCATCAGCGTACATTCTTCCGCCACCGCTTTTCATATACCCCAAGGGGGTATGACATTTAAAAAAATATTTTATTCAAGTATGTTATATGAAATAAAATATTTTTTGAGAAAATTTTGTGAAAAAAGAATCTTAATGAACTTCAATGCCTCAAAAGCCCTCCCTCGCACCGCCGCTCAAAAGGCATTACGGAAAGGGAATCAGTGCCTACCATATTTTTTCTTTTTATTTCAAATAAATAAAAAAACGACACACCTTGTTTTCAGATGCGGGCAGGCCCACGAGAGGCTTCTCTTCATCTCCAGAGCGCCCAAAAGGGCTTCGATTGTTCGATTTAGGTCAAATCAGCCCTTCTTTCCTGCCGATTGCATGCCGTACCTCCAAGTATAAAAACACAATACGGCAAAAGCCGCATTCCGAGAGACTGCTTGCCAAAGACGCTCACGGCCACGCGCACAGCCCCGCCCTGCCCCGAGCCTCTCCTTTCCCGCCGCACGGGTTACGGCATTCCCACAGAAAGGCTGCGACGTTAACGCGACCACGTTCCTCCAAGGAAGGCCCGCTACCCGGCGTCCGGGACCTTCCCCGCACCGGCGGGCTCTTTCCCCGGACGCAAAAAGCCCGCCGGCGGCAAAAAACCACCGACGGGCCATATCTCTCGACGATGAAACCGTTAATCCTTAAAGGGGCACTCCGAGGCGCTCGCGGCCTTGATCATTCCAAGAGCCGCTCCGGGGGCTGCGGGCTTGTAACCGGACTCCTTGAAAACCTTCCGGGTCAGACTGTCGTCCACCGTACCTTCGGGAAGCTTGTCGGTGTTGATCACCCCTTCCTGATGAAGGAACGCCACCACTTCGGCGATATTGGCCTTTTCACGGTCCCCGAAATAAAAGTTCATCCATTCGCGGACGGGGTTGGTCGTATTGGCCGGGACCTTGCCGAAAATGGAATACCACAGAACCCGCTTGGGCACGCCGGTGGCGTAACCGGACACCATTTCGGTGACCTTTTCCCAATTGTCGGGATTGAGCATGAACAGTTGGGCCTCAAGGTCGGAACGCAGATAGCCTTCCGCCACCTCGGGGTGCTTTTCCATGAAGTCCTTCCGCATGACGACGATGCCCAGATCCTTGTTGTCGCAGGCGGAACCGTCGGCCACGATCCTGCCCACGCCTTCGCCGACCTCGGACGCCAGTTCGGAAAGCGTCGGTTCCCAGAGGGACGCGGCGTCAAGCGTTCCGGCACGGAAATTGGTCGAAATGACCTCGATGGTCTGGTTCAGGTATTCGGCGGGCTTCACGTTGTACTTCTTGAAAAAACGCCGCATGTACTGGTCCGACGCGCTCCCCTTGGGTGCGGCGATGATCTTGCCGTCAAGCCAGCGGGCCAGTTCCTCGTTGCTCTTGAATTCGGGAGCGTCCTTGCGCACCAGCAGGAGCGAGCAGCGCGTGCCCTCGGACATGTCCGTGGTGGACACCATTCTGACGTCGCCCTTGGCGCGCACGCACAGCGTCACCGCAGGCATGATGCTCATGTAGCCGATCTGCGCCCGATTCGCCCGCATATTGCTGGCGACGACCGTTCCCTGCACGGCGGGATGAAACTCGATTTCCGTCCCTGCGGGCGTGTACTTTTTCCAGAGGCCCAATTCCGCATTGATGATGGCCTGATAGGAGATCGTATCGTACGGCTGGAACCCGACCACGAACTTCTCCGCCGCCGCCGGGCTCGCCAACAGCCCCACAGTGACCGCAAGCGCCCCCAGCATCTTCGAAAAGCGTTTCATATACCCCTCCACGTGATGATGGCCTCAACAGACGGCGACAGAATCGCCGTCCCGCCGCGCTCCTTTCCCTCAAGCGCGGGCGGCCGTTGCGCGCCTCGGCCCCAGCGGGGCCTTCTCCCTCTCCGGCGCAAAACGTAGTGCGGCGTGTTTTTTATGCTTAGCGTGTTTGTTTCCCGCGTTCAACAGCTTTTCTCGCACAGTCGCGCGCCCCCTCGAACGCCAAAAAGCCCCGAACGGCGTTCGGGGCTTTTGCAATCGAAACGGTTCCCATGACGCGACGGAACGCTAACGGGAGTTCGTGCGGTGCGCGACGGTCTTCTTCCGATCCGACGCGGACGACTTCTTTTGCGAGGAACGCTTTTGCGAAACGGACTTCTTGGACGTCTGCGAGGCGCGCTTCTGGGCGACCTGCTTGTCCCGACTCTTGGCCTTCACCGAACTGGATCGGGAAGAACTCTTCGCGGCGACGGCGGCGCGGCCCTTTTTCTTGGATACGGTCGCCTTCTTGTGTTTCGAGCTGGAACGGCTGGCCGAAACCTTCTGCTTGCTCTTTTTGCTCTTGGAATAGGAAGCCTTGTGGGCCTTCTTCTCGGCGGATGCACGCTTGGAGAGCGTGGCGTCGGAGGCCGCGCGGCGATGGGAACGTGATTCGTACATCGCCATCAGCTTCTGGGCGGCTTCGGCGTCGGATTCGGAAACGCTCACGCGGCGCGCGCCGAGGAACGTGGAGCTGAAATAGGGATCGCTGAGAGACGTGATCTCAACGGTCTTGCCGCGCCGGGGGCTGTGGATGAACTTGCCGTCTCCGACATAGATGCCCGTATGGTATCCGCGCCGGGGATGGCGGAAGGCCACGATGTCGCCGGCTTCCATTTCGTCAAAGTCGATGGGCGTACCCTGCACGGATTGCTCGCGCGCGGTACGCGGAAGTTTGACGCCGACGCTTTTGTACGCCCACTGCACGAAGCCGGAGCAGTCAAAGCCCGACATGCTGGTCCCGCCACGAACGTACGGGGTGCCGATGGCCGTCTTGGCCCGTTCGACGAGGTGAACGCTCGACAGCGGCACGCCCTCTTCCTGCATGCGGGCCATCGCCGCCGTGCGGTAGTCGTAGGCGAAACGCTCTTCCGGCGTCATGGCCAGACGCTCCGCCCGATTGGGGATGTTTTCCAGATAGTTGTCGAGCGCAAACGAATCATCGACCGCGCGCTGCTTCGGGGCACAACCGGTAAGGATCAGGCCCGCCATCAGCAAAAGCCACAGGCCAGCGTGTATTTGGATGGTACGTACGTTCATTGGGCGAGGGTAGAAGATTTTTTTGAACTTGTCAATATGCATTTTTCTATCGCTATTTCACGGAGATAAAAAAATAACGCCGTCCTTTTTCCAGAAGGCTTCCGCATGCTCCCGGCACAGCTCCGACCGCTTCCCAGTCTCCCGTTTTTCTGCCAAAACAGACGGAGTAGCTCCCTTCAACCCGGAGGCACCCCATGCTGTCCAGCTTGTCCAAAACCGCTCTTTGCCTGTTCGCGGCGTCGTTTCTGTCCACGGCTCCGGTCTTCGCCGCCGAACCGCCCGCCGGAACGACACAGCCCGCGCAAACCGTTCCCGCCGGGTACAGCGGCAACGTCAAAACCCGCGTTTTCCACGCATCCTCCTGCCGCTATTTCCGGTGCAAGAGCTGCACCGTGCACTTCAACTCCGCCGAAGAAGCCCGCGGCAGCGGCTACAAGCCCTGCAAGCGATGCATCAAATAGCCGACGCGCCAACACTTTCAACCCGGATCATCCCATGACAGAACAACTTTCATCTCTGGCCCGGCAGGCCCTCGCCATCGTCAGGGAGAGCGGCGCCATCATCAGCGCCAACCACACGCGGCCCCACACCATCCGGCGCAAGGGGCGCATCGATCTCGTCACCGAAACCGACCTCGCCGTGGAGAACTTCCTCAAGGAGCACCTCTCCGCCCTCACGCCTGACACGGCTTTCCTCGCCGAGGAAAGCTCGGAAAACCTCTCCATCCCTTCAACCTGCTGGATCATCGATCCCGTGGACGGCACCACCAACTTCGCCCACGGCCTGCCCCTGACCGTCACCTCGGTGGCCTACCGGCGGAACGGGGAGCTTGAGATCGGCATCGTCAACGCGCCGCTGCTGGGCGAATGCTACATCGCGGAAAAAGGCAAGGGCGCGTGGCGCAACGGGGAACGCATCTCGGTATCTTCCGTCGCCTTCTGCGAGGAGGCGGTGGTGGCGACCGGCTTCCCCTACGAGATCGCCCGCCGTGTGGACGAAATCCTCGACCGCCTGCGCCCCGTACTGGCGGCCTGTCAGGGCGTGCGGCGCTGCGGAGCCGCCGCGCTTGATCTCGCATGGACGGCCTGCGGACGCTTCGACGCCTTTTACGAGGACGAACTCAAGCCGTGGGACATGGCGGCGGGCGCGCTGCTCGTCACCGAAGCCGGAGGCCGGATCACCTCGCTGGACGGCTCGCCCTTCGATCTGCGCTGGTCCGTCCTCGCCTCCAACGGCAGGCTGCACGGAGTCATCGAAAAAATGCTCAGATAAAAAAGGGGGAGGGGAGAGGGAACCTTTCTTCAGAAAGGTTCCCTCT
>CAUHBW010000184.1 GCA_959604115.1 uncultured Bilophila sp.
TATCCTTTTTTTGCATTATGCCTTTCCCGGACCGTTCCGGCATATGGCCGAGTCTTTCGCGGCCATGCCGGGCGTTTCGGTGACGTTCGCCTCGGAATTCGGTAGGCGCGACCTGTCACTTCCGGGCGTGCGGCGCGTGACGCTGGGAGCGCCGAAGGCGGGAAAGCGGCCCGAACCGCCGTCTCCCCTCAAGGTTGCGGAATACGACATGCGCATGGCCTATCAGCGCGGAACCCAAACGGCCCAGAGCCTGCTCGACCTGCGGGAGCAGGGCTTTGTCCCGGATATGATCTGCACTACTGCGGTCATGGGCAACGCACTCGTTTTGCGGGATATTTTTCCAGAAAGTTTTTTGGTCGTCCACGCCGAAACCTATGCCCGCCGGGAACTGCCGGCGACGCTGGACCGGGCTCCCGAAAGGATTCGGAATCTGTTGCAGCTCAACGGGCTGGTCGACTGCGATCTCGCCGTTACCTCCACGGAATGGCAGCGCGGCCGGTTCCCCGAATGGCTTTCACGGGACATGCTTGTACTGCACAACTGCGTGGATACGGATTTCTTTTCGCCGGAACCCGGCGGAAGGAAGGTCGGGGAGGAACTGGTGACGTTTTCCGGGCGCGGTCTGGAAGCGGCCTTGGGTCTGCCCCGGTTTTTTGAAAGCCTGTCGGCGCTGTCCGCTGTTCGGCCTTCCTGCCGGACCGTGCTCATGGCGTCCGGCGTCGAGCGGACGCGGCTTCCCGAACTGCGGAAGCGTCTGCTTGCGGAACTGGGGGACAACGCCGGACGGGTCAGCCTGTTCGGCTTTGCCGACCCCGAGCTTTATCGGCTGTTGCTGCGCGCCTCTTCGCTGCATGTCTACCTGACCACGCCCGCCATGCTTTCAATGGGATTGTTTGAAAGCATGAGCTGCGGCTGTCTGGTGCTGGCCTCGGATACGGAGCCGGTGCGGGAGGTGGTCCGGGAAGGAGAAAACGGCTTTCTGTGCGGGTTTCATTCGCCCGAAGACACGGTGGGCCGTATTGCGGAGCTGTTGGCGCGCGCCTCGGCTCTTACGCCGGTTCGAGATGCCGCGCGGAAGACCGTGGTCGAGCGTTACGCCCTCGGGCGTACGATGCGCGAGAACTGGGAACGCCTGCTCGGGCGCTACGAGCGCTGGCGGGCAACCGGCTGGCCACACGGCGAACCGGAACAAGTAATCCGTAAACCAAAAAGGAGAGACTAATGAGGAGCAGCATATGGATTTTGGTACTGACGCTCGCCTGCGCGGGGTGTTCCGCGCAGCAGCCAGCCCCGGGCCAGACGCAACAACAGGCCGCCGATCTGACCCGCACGCCGGACGTGTCCGCGGATCGGATCGGCAAAATGCTGGAAGCGCAGCCCCAGTCCGGGGTGGTCACCCTCAAGGAAACCGTTCTCGCCACGCTGCAAAACCATCGCGGCCTGAAGGTCATTCAGGAAAACCTTGACGTGGTGCGGCACGAGCTGCGCCGGGCCAAGGCCGGATGGGGTCCGAGCCTTGACGCCACGGGCCGGGCCGGAGCCAATCAGCTGAGCGATTCCACGACCCGCTCCTACGGTACGGATTCCGGCATGTACGGCGCGACCGGCGTCGGCCTGACCCTGACGCAGCCCCTGTGGGACGGCTTCGCCACCCGCAGCCGCGTCCGCGCCGGGGAAGCCACCGTGGATTCCATGACCTATCGCGTGCTGGACAACGCCACGAGTTTCGCGCTCGACGCCATCATCGCCCATGTGGACCTGCTGCGCCGCCGCGAAATCCTCCAGCTGGCGCAGGCCAACGTGGATCAGCATCTTTCCATCCTCGCTTCGCAGCAGGAACGCCTCAACCTCGGGGCCTCGTCCACGGCGGATCTCACCCAGACGCAGGGCCGCCTCGCCCGCGCCCGTTCCACGCTGGCCGACGCGCAGGCCTCCCTGAGCGAAGCCGAAGCCGGCTACATCCGCCTTACCGGCAAGCCGCTTCCCGGACAGCTTGAGGAAGTGCCCCTTCCCGCAGGCATGTTCGGCGACATGGACGGCGTGCTCCAGAAGGCGCAGGCCGACAACCCCAAGATGAAGGCGTATCTCGCCGACATCCGCGCGGCGCGCGGCAACAAGGAACTGGCCGAGTCCGCGTACCATCCCAAGATCAATCTCGAAGTCGGCCCGAACTACTCCGACCGCGCCGGACGCGGGAGCAACTGGGAATCGAGCTTCGACGTGATGGCGACCATGCGCTGGAACCTGTTCAACAGCGGAGCGGACAGGGCCGAAACCGAGGCCGCCGAATCGCGCGTCCGCCAGAGTCGGGAGACCGCCTACAACTTCATGGACGATCTGAGCCAGCAGATCAGCGATACGTGGACGCGCTATCAGGCCAGCATCGATACCCGCAAGTATTATCAGGAAGCCATCGTCTACAATACGCAGACCCGCGACGCCTATCTGGAACAGTTCAACATGGGCCAGCGCAGCCTGCTTGACGTTCTGGATGCGGAAAACGAACTGTTCAATTCCTCCACGCAGTACGCCACGGCCAACGGCAACGTGATCGTGGGCGCCTATCGGCTGTACGCGCTGGCGGGCAACTTGTTGCCCGAACTCAACGTGGACGGCAAGGCGCTGTACGAACCGGCTTCCGAGGGGAACGCCTCAAACTGATCCGAGGAGGGAGCGTTTCCGCGCGTCGAGTGGAACGGAGTCATGCCCGTGAAGCGCGGAACGCTCCGCCTTGCGCAACGTTTTCCTGTCCAGACGCGCGGTTCCGATTGTCCCCCATGCGGGCGATTTTCGGCATATGCCGCGCTGAATACGTTGCGGGGGAGGTCGTTCCTCGGGGGCCGCGTTGGGTGAGGTGGGGAAACATGTCGTTCCGCCGTTCCCGGAGATCGGCAGTACGAGAAACCATAAGGAGGGAAATATGCACTCGTCCCTTACTTTGTCCGTCCTGCTTGATATCCTTTCCAGAATCGTGAACGACAAGGATTGTCCGGTCGAAATCCTTGAGGAACTTCCGCCGGAGGACGTCGGGGTGCGTGCGCTGTGTCGCCAGATTTACGAGCTGCGGCAGGCCATGAAGTCCCTTGCCCACGGCGAGCTGGACGTGACGGTCGGCGCGTACGGCTGTATCGCCATGTACCTGCGGGGCATTATCGAACTGCTCAAGGGCATCGAGCGGGCCATCAAGGAACTGGCGGAGGGAGACGGCGAACCGGAACTGCCCCAGCTCGGAGAGTTCTCGGCCTGCTTTGAGCGGATCAGCAGGACGTTGCGGGAAGATCGGAAGCTCATCAACAAGTACCGGAATCTGTCCCTGACGGACATGTTGACCGGCCTGTCCAACCGGCGCGGATTTCAGACGCTGGTGGAGAAGAGCTTTGCGCGGGCGTGCCGCAAGGGGCGCGTTCTGTCTTTCATTATGGCGGACATTGACCATTTTAAGAAGGTCAACGATCTCCACGGGCACGAAGTCGGAGACAAGGTGTTGCGCATCGTGGCCCAGCGCCTGCTGGAGTGTCTCAGGGTTGAGGACGTCTGCTGCCGGTACGGGGGCGAGGAATTCCTCATCATGCTGTACGATACGGACCTGAGTCAGGCCGTGCTCGTCGCCGAGCGGCTGCGCAAGAGCATTGCCGGCAAGCCGTTCGCCGTGGATGGGCAGACGCTGTCCGTGACGATCAGCCTCGGCGTGGCCGAAGTGGCGATGCGGGAAAATTCCAAGCTGAGCGAGTGCCGTGCGGAAATCCACCGCGCCGTGTGGCGTTCCGACACCTTTCTCTACAAGGCCAAGGAAGCGGGCCGCAACAGAGTCGCTTCGGAACTTTCCGAATAGTTTTTCGCTCCGCAGCCTTCCCCGCCAAAACCGGGAGGGGGGCCGACATCGTTAACCAGACAGCGGCCATAATGAGAATCTTCCCATACAAAGGGTGAAAAGAGCGGCTCTGCTCGCAAAAGGATTATTGAATAGAGTTAAAGAATATTGCATTCCTTCTGATGAAGGCCATTTTTTGAGGCTCCCTTCTGTACTGGATGGAGTCTCTCTTTATTTTTGAAGGGGAACTGAACGCGCGCCATAGCGGGAAACGGGTTTGTCTGTTGCGGGGGGCATTGCAATTCTCAACGGAAAACATGGTGGAAAGAGACTGCATCACGGAACGGAGCGTCGTTACGGGGCGGCTTTTCTGTTTTGGCATTAAAAAAAACAAGAATGGATGGGCAATCAGAAAGAGGGGAGGGAGGATTGCTTGTGTCACAACTGAAAATGGGGAGCAGGCACGGAAATACCCGTCAAGGCCGATTTGAAGTTTATGCCGGTCGCTGACCAGCCGCAGCCGACGCCGGATTCTGGAAGTCAAATCCACCGCAAGGCTGCCGGCAACGTTTTCCGAGGGTTACGGCATGCGGATTGGCGATCAAACGGCATTGCCTACGGCGTACCGGGACCGGCCGGTTTTCAATAATATGCTGAAATGGAAATAAATATAAGTTGATCAATGTTTGGTTGCCGATGCAACGATTCCATTGACAGAAAACTGTTTTGTATTAGAGCTTGAAAAACGTTTTTCCGGGGAGTCCGTTTTTCCCGGAGAACAGCTCATGCCGCACGAGCGGAGGGAGTCGGGCGTTCGCCTTTTTCCTCTGTCTGATATGGGCTGTCGTCCTGTTTGATGTCTGCAAGATAGGGCATGTTTCAGGGATTTCAGCTGAAAAAGACAGGGAGGGCTTATGTCGGATCATCCTCGTACCCATCGGAACGCGGTCCTGAGGACCTATGCCGGGCTTTTGCTGATTTCGATTTGCGTTTATACGCTGATGTATGCTCCGCAACCCATGTTCAACTCGGTGAGCAGGGATTTCGGTGTGGACAAAGGCTCCACGGGGCTGCTCGTCAGCGTGTTCATGCTGTCGCTCGCCATTTCGCCTCTCTGCGTGGGCATGCTGCTCAGCCGTGTCGGCGTGCGGCGTGCCATTCTCGGCTCTTCCCTCCTGCTCGGCATAAGCGGCGTGGGTGTCTGGTTTGCCCCCTCTTTTCTTGTTCTTCTCGGCATTCGCGCTTTTCAGGCCTTGTTGGTTCCGGTGGTGCTCACGGCCGTCATGTCCGGCATTGCCGTCATGTTCCGCCACATGGATCTCAACCGTGCGCTTGCGGGCTATGTGACCTCCAATCTTGTCGGTTCGTTGTGCGGCCGAATCATCGGAGGCTGGACCGCGCAAATGTTCGGATGGCGCGCCACCCTCGCTCTCATCTGCTTTTTGTTTTTCCTCGTGCTCCTCTTCATCCGCAGCATTCCGGAGATGCGCAATGCCGGCGC
Source organism: uncultured Bilophila sp. (assembly GCA_959604115.1). Lineage (GTDB taxonomy): Bacteria > Desulfobacterota > Desulfovibrionia > Desulfovibrionales > Desulfovibrionaceae > Bilophila. The sequence goes on from CAUHBW010000184.1 coordinate 5,313, forward strand.
ACGCCTCCACAGTCCGCGTGAATACCTCGCCGTTTTTAAGGGCAGGGGCATTCCCAGCCTCTTTTTCGCCGAAGCCTGCGGCATCTTTGTCTTCGCCGCCATCGGCAACCTTATCCCTTTCCGCATGGCGGAACTTGGGCATGGCAACTCCGAGGGGCTTATCGGGCTCATGTACTTCGGATATTCCGTCGGCCTTGTCGCTTCGCTGTCCCTTGCGCCGCTCATGCGCCTGTTCAGGACGCCCACAAGGCTCATTCTTTTTGCGTCCGCCGTCTATGTCGTCTCCTGCCTCACGCTTGCGGTCCCTTCGCTCTGGGCCCTGTTCGGCGGGTTATGGCTCATAGCCTTCGGGGAGTTCGTCGTCCATTCCATCTGTCCCGGCCTCATCAACCATCAGGCCATGCTCTCCGGGCATGGCGACCGCGGCATGGTCAATGGACTGTTCCTTGCCTGTTATTATTTCGGCGGGCTTCTCGGCTCCTACATTCCCGGAGTCCTCTATTCGAGTTTCGGCTGGTTCGCCTGCTACCTCTGCATCCAACTCGCTCAGGTCGCCGCGTTTTTCGTTCTGTTCAGGCTGCACCGGACGGCTCCCGATTTGCGGTAGGAAGCCTGATAGGTTTGCGTTCCGGTTCCGGGGCCGTAGCCGTTCCCCTTCATATGTTTGAGGATGTGGAAGGGCATGATCCGCCATACGGCCTTTCGACGTCACTGTCCTCGCGCGACAGCGCTCCCCCGGCATGCAAACCCCGACGTCCCGCCGCGTTTTCCCACAACACGCAGCGGCGTTCGGGGGTGCATCCGTTGCGGCGGCGCGTCCGCGACGGATTCGTATGGCCTTCCAACTCTGCGAACTGGCAATTGGAGCGGGACGAGTCGGCTTTCTCCGGCGCAGGGCGAGATGCTTGTAAACGGGCCGTTACGGTTCCTGAGGAGGGTTTGGGCGTTCTCCCGTCCTTTGCTTTTTCCTCTTGATGCTTTTCGCCAAACGTTTCAGTCTGGTACGCAAGACGCCGTTCCGTAGGCGTACGTCCTGCCCATACATGGAGGAGTGGCATGGCAGCTTTCCTTATGCTGGCGCTGATCGCTCTGATCGTCGGCTTTTTTTGCGGCTGCACGAGCATAGGCGGTATTCTGCTCATCCCCGCCATCGTGCTTCTGTCCTCTTTGGATATTCATCAGGCGATGGCGACCGCGCTGTTTTCGTTCGCCCTCATGTCCGTTCTCGGGACATGGCTGCATCACAGAAAGGGCAGCATCAACTGGAAACAGGCCGTCCCCATGTGTTGCGGGGCCATGCTGTGCGGCTATGTCGGAGCGAAGGCGAATACGCTTTTTTCGCCCGACTGGCTCCGCTTTATCCTTGCCGGGTTGATCCTTTTCGCCGGACTCAGCACGCTGCGTTCGACGCCGAACATCCGCTTCGACGTGACGGGCCGCCCCATGAGGACGCAATGCCTCATCCTGTTTGCGCTGGGCGCGTTCGTCGGCTTCATGGCCGGGCTGACCGGCGTCGGCGGCCCCGTTCTTTCGGTTCCCTTCATGATCGGTATGGGCTTTTCGCCATTGTATTCCATCGCCATCGGACAGCCGTTGCAGGTGGTGGCCGGAACATCGGGCAGCGTCGCCAATATCCTGAGCGGCTCCATAGATTATGTCATGGCCACGTGGGTGACGCTTCTGGAACTTTTCGGGTTTTATATGGGGATCATCGCTGCCTATCGAATGAAGAGCCAGTGGCTCAGGAAGATCATCTCCTGCCTCTGCATCCTGACCAGTCTGTACCTGTTCATCAGATAGAACAAATGTGCCGCTGAGGGGGAAGATGGGCGTCTTCCCTTTTGCGGGCAAGATGGGGGAATTGTATGCGGAGCTGCCTGTCGGAGAGACTCGAGAGCCGTTTGCGGCGGTCAGGGGACCGGTCTCGTGACCGAATAAGGCTGTATGGATTTCCCCGACTCCTTGGGACGCGGCGCACTGTGGATCGGCAGGGATGCGGCGGCGCATGGTTGCGGGAACTCTGCGCCCAACGAGACGATGGACGAACTATCTCTGAAAGATAGAAACCGTTTCTCTGGTGAGGCGCGGTAGAGGCGCTTTGTTTGAGACAGGGCTGCGGCCTGAAGGATTGCGGCGTATCGTCCCTCGCCAGGATTGCTGGCATTTTCAGGCGGAATGAATGGTTCCCGACAGTTCAGTCGAAAAACGGAGATACGCGTGGGATAACAGTGTCCGAAAAAAGAAAAAGCCTTTAGGCGATTAACCTAAAGGCTCAAAAATTCTGGAGCGGGAAACGGGATTTGAACCCGCGACCTTC
>CAUHBW010000185.1 GCA_959604115.1 uncultured Bilophila sp.
CCTCCCCCTCCAATCTTTTCCCTTCTCCCTTTCCCAAAATTCTCAGCGGTTGCGGGGGAGAAGGATCGCGGGGTATGGTCTGGCGGTATCGAACATCCTCTAGCCGTACCGGATTGCCGCTCTATGAAAGTTCCCCGCTTCGTCCTGCCATTGTTCCTCGTCCTGCTTCTCGTTTTGCCCGCATGGCCCGCCGCCAGCGCCGACGCGCCGGTCCCCGCCGATCAGAAACCGGCGGCCAAACCCGCCGACGTTTCCGATCCGACGCAGGACGTCTGGACCGCGCTCCTCCAGAACCGGGTGGAGGAACTCGGGGCCATCGACGCCGAAACCGTGGCTCTCACCAAACGCCTGCCCGACGCCTCCCGCAAGCTCAACGCCTCGCTGAGCGGCATCGAGGACGAATACCAGCGCCTGATGACGCTGTCGCGGGTGAGCAGGGGGCTGCCGCTGGAACTCTCCGTGGTCCAGCAGCGGCTGATGCGTCTCAACGAGCGGCTTTCCGAGGTACTGAGCCCGCTTGAGGGAACGCTGAACACTCTGAAAAGCCGCCTCAGCGAAATCTCCCTGCTCGAACAGGACTCCACGCCCACGCAGGGGGAAACCGACGTTTCCCCGGAACTGAAAGCCTTTCTGGACGATCTGGCCCAGACGCAGAGCCGCCTCAACGCCGTGCAGGTCCGCATCAGCCGGGTTCTCGGTCCCGCGCGGAAACTGCAGGAAAACATCTCCGCCCTGTGCGAACGGGTTTCCAAGTCCATCCCCGGCCTGTGGCAGGACTACTACCTCCAGCGTTCCGGAAAAATCTACGACATGGATTCGTGGCTCAACATCCACAAGAGCCTCAACGCGCTGCAGGAAACCTTCGCCGTGCGCATGAACGCGGAACTGCCGTGGACCGTGGCGGGCTGGATCGGCGTCATCCTGCGGGCCCTCGTGCTCATCGTTCCGCTGCACGGGCTGATCTTCATGTCCCGCCGCCTGTCGCGGACATGGCCCGAGTCCATGCGCATGGGCTGGAACCGCATGTGCGGGCACAGTTTCGTCTGGCTGTCCTTCGGGTTCATGTTCCACTTCGCGGCGTGGTCGCCGAGCGGTTCCTATCACGTGCTGTCCATCATCGGCACGCTGCTCCTGAGCCTCGGCCAGATGGCGCTGGCGTGGGATCTCTACACCTTCGAGCGCAACGACCTTCCGCGCCGTTCGCCTCTGTGGCCGCTGTTCACGCCGCTGCTCGGCGGCCTCCTGCTGCTGTTCTCCAACCTGCCCGGTCCGATCCTCGGGGGCATCTGGCTGATCATGCTGCTCGTCATCCTGCGGCGCGACTCCCGACGGGCCATGCCGGGGATTCCGTTCCCGCTGGTCGTCAACCTGTTGAAGGGACAGGCCGTGATCCTGTGGATCGCCGTGCTCATGACCCTGATCGGCTGGGGCCGCCTGTCCATCCTCGTGTGCGTGGCCTATGCGGCGGTGGCGGTATGCGTCCAGCAGGCCGTCGGCTTCATGCGGATCATGAACACCATTGCGGAGCACATGCCGCAGGAAGGGATCAAGGCGCTGTTCAGCGGCTTTCTCCTCGCTCTGGCGCTGCCCGCCATGCTGGTGCTGGCGACGGCGGCGACGGGCTTGTGGATTCTGGCCTATCCCGGCGGCGAGTTCCTGCTGACGCATCTGGCGAACATGGACGTGAGCGTGGGCAAGACCTCGTTCAACATGCTGCAAGTCCTGCTTATCGTCAGCGCGTTCTACGTGACCCGCTCGTTCATTTCCGTGGGCCGGTCGTTCATCGCGGACATGCCCACGCACGGCATGCGGCTTGACCGGAGCCTCATCGGACCGATTCAGGCTGGCTTCACCTATCTGCTGTGGGGCCTGTTCGGCCTGTACACCCTGAGCGCGCTCGGTTTCAGCCTGACCAGCATCGCGGTCGTCGCCGGCGGCCTCAGCGTCGGCATCGGCTTCGGCCTCCAGAACATCATCAACAACTTCGTCAGCGGCCTCTTGGTCATCTTCGGGCAGACCCTGCGCGAGGGCGACGTCATCGACGTGGGCGGGGTCAACGGCGTGGTCCGGCGCATCAACATCCGCTCCACGCAGGTGGAGACGTTCGACAACGCGGTGATCTTCGTTCCGAACGCGGAGTTCCTGTCCGGCAAGCTCACCAACTGGACCCGCAACGGGCGGATGGTCCGGCAGGAGGTGGCGGTGGGCGTGGCCTACGGGTCCGACATCCAGCAGACGGAAACCCTGCTCAAGCAGATCGCCAAGGATCATCCCAAGGTGCTGACCTACCCGGAACCCATGGTACTGTTCAACGACTTCGCCGCCAGCTCGCTGGATTTCCGGCTCCGGTTCTGGGTGGGGGACATCCTGCACGGCGGCGGCATCGCGTCGGACATCCGAAAGACCATCGACGCCAAGTTCACCGAGGCCGGCATCGAAATCGCGTTCCCACAGATGGACATCCACCTGCGGCAGAACGAAACCGTACCCGTGGAGCTGCGCGCCCCCGGCAAGGCTCCACGGCCAACCCCTCAAGAGGACAAGAATGATGCTTCAGAACAGAATCCCGCCGAACGGGCTTCGGCTTGAGGTTTGCGTCCGTCCGGATCCGGACGGCGTGGCGGAATGCGCCGCCGGACTGATTGCGGACCGGTGCGCGGAGGCGGTCGCGAAACGCGGCGTGTTCACACTGGCGTTGTCCGGCGGCTCCACGCCGTTGGCGCTGTTCCGTCTGTTGCGGACGGACGCGTGGAAAGCCCGCGTGGACTGGGCGCATACCCGCGTCTTCTGGGTGGACGAACGGTGCGTCGCGCCGGACGATCCCGCGAGCAACTACGGCGCCGCCAACCGCGAACTGCTGGCCCATGTCCCCGCTGCGGAAATCCATCCGATGGACGGGGAGATCGATCCCGGCGAGTCGGCGGTGGCCTATGAGGAAGTGCTGCGGGAGCGCGTCCCGGCGGAGGAGGGAGAGCCGCGCCTCGACTGCGCGCTGCTCGGCATGGGCGACGACGGGCATATCGCCTCGCTGTTTCCCGGCAGCCCGCTTTTGGAACCGGACGCGCTGGGCTCGGGACGTCTCACCGGGGCCGCCGTGGCGCACCATCTGGAGCCCCGCCCCGAAAGCCGCCGCATCACGCTGTCCCTGCCCATGCTCAACGCCTCGCGGTGCTGCCTGTTTCTGGCGGCGGGGGAGGGGAAACGGACGAGGCTCCGGCAGGCGCTGGATCTGCTGGCTCCGGTCGAGCTTCCCGTGCAGCGGGTGCGCCCGCAAAACGGCGAACTGATCTGGGTTGCGGACGAGGCCGCCTGCGGCGACGGACGGTAAATCCGGCGGAAGGAAAAGGGAGAAGGCGGAAAAACTTTCCGTTCTCCGCTGCTGCGGTCGTTTGTTTGGGAGTGGGGGTCGGGACCCCCGTTTCCGGTTCGGACGCATGAGAAGATTTCGCCGGTTGAACGCCGGGGCGGCAACGCAACTTCGGTTCGTGCCGGGATGCGGCGAGGCGTTCTGTACTCCGGGAGGGCATCTTTCCTTGGAAGAGGCATGAGAGTGGTTGAAATAAGGAATCACTCTTGATAAAGTATAAAATACTATACGAAATAAGGGGCTTGCTTCCTATATAATATAAAATTTTGTACGAAAACCGTTCTTTGCGCGGAGAGAGAAGCCCGAGAAGGCTTCTCTCTCCGCGCGCCGTTTTTGTGTGGGGGCGGGAGGCCGATCCGCCGCGTTGCCGTTTTTGAGCGGCGAATCGGTTTCGAGCCGGTGCCGCCTGAGTGGCGGACCCCTCGAAACCGGCATACAGCCTGCGTTCCCGACGGATGGGCGCGGTTTGCCGATTACGTCTTTTTTGACGGAAAGCGTACCCGTTTTTTCCCGCTTCGGACGTTGAGGGAGCGGGGACCGACATGGGGCCGCCCGAGGGGAAAAAACGGAAAAGAGATTATTGGCATGCTCCTTGCTAAAGCCACATGGCGCGCCTTGTGAGCTGGAAAGAGTCGTTTTTTCCGGCTGGATTCAAACAGTCGAGGATACCTTTTTTATGCGTAACCCATTGGCAGGATATGCTGTTTCTGTGACAGGGACGCTGGCGCTCCTTGCTCTTGTGACGGGTTTTGTGCCCGGCGGGAGCCACCAGAGCCTCGGGCCCCTCACCGGAGAGACGAGCCAGGCCAAAGGGGAAAACCCTGAGCCCCGTCCCCTGCTGCATGTTCCCGAACAGTTTCGGGAAGCCATGATGCAGAATACCCCTTCCGGCCTTCTTCCCGTGTCTCGGAACCGTATGCCGGTTCTTGAAATGCACGACGGCACCGTCAGCCTGCGTCCGTTGCACGGGAGCGTTCCAGTGAAGCTGGAAACGACCAGCACGTCCCTTGCGTCCCTGTTGGCCGCCGTGTCCACGGAACCCAAACCGGCGGAATTCGTTCCCCGCGCGGAACTGTTTTCCAAACTTCCCCGCGTAAATCAGGAGGCTTCCACCCGTCTGGACGCGCTCGGCAAGCCGCTGGATTTTGACGATTTGCCCCTGCGCTGGAACGGGAGCCAGCAGTCTTTCGAGCTGGCCCCGGAAACGCTTGAGCGCACGGAAAAGCTGCTCGGCGAACTGCGGCAGATTTCCGGTCTGACCGCCTCGCTGCGCCGTCAGGCCGAACAGTACCGTCCCGTTGTGGAGAAGTATGCCAGCCGCTACAGCTTGTCTCCGGAGCTGGTGTTCGCGATCATCTACACCGAAAGCGACTTCGACCCGAATCTGATCAGCGATCGTTCGGCGCACGGCCTCATGCAGGTGGTGCCGGAAACGGCGGGCGGCGAAGTCCACCGCTGGCTCGGACGCACCGGCAAGCCTTCCCCGTCGCTGCTGTTGCAGCCGGAAACGAACATCAAGTACGGCACCGCGTACATGTATCTTTTGCAGAACAGGCATCTGAGCGCCATCGAGGATGTCCAGTCGCGGGAATACTGCGCCATCGCCGCCTACAACATCGGCACCGGCGGCATGCTGCGGACGTTCGGCAAGTCGCACGCCTCCGCCTTCGCGGCGATCAACGCCATGACGCCCGAACAGGTGCGCGAGACGCTCCTCAGAAAACTCTCCTCCCGGGAAACCAAGGCGTTTCTCGCCAAGGTGCTCCAGTCGCGCGAACGTTTTTCCGTACTGGGGTAAATCCTTTCCCCGGACAGGCGTCCGCAACGGCGGGCGCACGCGGCATGCGGGCGGAACCCCACGGTTCCGCCTTTCGGCGCGCATTGTGCCTTGTCCGGAAAAAAGGTAGAAGGAAGGCTTGGCAGAACGTTTCCTTACGAAACACTTCCCGGTCGCCGGAAGCACGGCGACGACAGACCGTTTCCGAATGGAGTTTTCATGCGTACCATCAGCGCCATTGCTTTGAGCCTTGTTTTGCTGTTTTCCGTAACCGCCTGCGCCGCGAACAAAATCGCCGTCGTCGATCCCGCTCGTCTTTTTCAGGAGAGCGAACCCGGCAAGGCGGGCATCGATCACCTGAAGCAGCTTGAAGCCGCCATGCAGGAACAGCTCAAGGTCGCTCAGGGCATGATCGAAAAAGCCCCCAACGACGAAGCGCTCCGCGCCCGTTTCCAGAAGACCTTCGTGGGCTACCAGCAGCTCGTCAACGCCGAACAGCAGAAGGTCGTACAGCAGATCAACGGTTTGATGCAGAAGACCCTCGAAGCCTACCGCACCAAGAACGGCTATTCGGTCATCATGAACACCGAAGGCCTCCTCGCGTTCGATCCCAAGGCCGATGTGACCAAGGACGTGATCGCCGAAATGAACCAGAACAAGGTGACCTTCGAGCCCGTCAAGCTGGCTCCGCTTACCGCCGAAGCGCCCAAGGCGGCCCCCAAGGCCGACGAAAAGGCCGCTCCCAAGACCGACGCGAAGCCCGAAGCCAAGAAGTAAGCGAAAGCCACTCCGCCGTTTCCCCGTCAAGACGAAAAGGCCCGTTCCGAATGACCGGAACGGGCCTTTTGCCTTTTCTCGAACATGCCTTTCCCCAAAAACGCCCGCCCGCGGAAGCCGGGAAAACCAAAGACAGGGATTCGATAAGGTCGTCCTTGAAAGGAAGGGGATGGGTGCGAGCCGCACTGGCAGGTTTGGGGACGGGGAGGGAAAATGTTCTCCAGAACGTTTTCCCTCCCCGTCCCCAATCTGTTCTTTATTCAGCCTGACCCTTCCCGAACGTGATTTCCTGAATGGCCTTGAGAGTCTGCCGCACGACGGAATCCATGTCGGCGTCGTCGATGGTCGCGCCGGAGGCGTTGAGATGCCCGCCGCCTCCGAAGAGGGCGGCGACGGAACGGATGTCGTCGTTGCCGGAGGAGCGGAGGCTGAGCTTGCAGCGATTGCCGGGGTCCTGCCGGATGAGAGCGGCCACACGCACGCCCTTGATGCGGCGCATCTGCTCGGCAAAGCCTTCCAAATCCTCGCGGACCGCGCCGAAGGAGCCGATTTCCTCCATCGTCACGGGGCAGACCGCGACGGCACCGTCGCATTCGAGGGTCAGAGTCTGCATGAGCTTGCCCCAGAGCCGGATCTTGGGCATGGACCACTGGTTGTCCAGCTTCTCGCGCATGGCGGCGGCGTCGAGCCCGTTGGCGACGAGGCGCGCCGCCAGCGTGAAGACGGCGGCGCTGGTGTTGCCGTGCGTGAAGGAGCCCGTGTCGGACACGAGGGAAAGATAGACGCACTGGGCCAGCTCGCCGGTGAGGGGCACGCCCGCCGCGTCCGCGACGGCGGCGACCATTTGGCCCGTGGCCGCCATGCCGGGATCGACCCAGTTGCCGAGGGAGGCGAACATGGGATTGCCGAGATGGTGGTCGATGCTGACGGACGGATATTCGGGGAAGACCGCGAGCAGATCCTTGCCCATGCGCCACGCGTCGCCGCAGTCCAGCACGATGATCAGGCCGGGCTTGAAGGGAATGGCGGAGGGTTTGGTGACGAGCTTGCCGGGCAGCGGAACCCATTCGAGGTAGTCGGGGATGCCGGTGGCGTTGTAGAGCACGAACCGTTTGCCGAGAGACTTGACCAGATACCCCATCGCGCCGGTGGCGCCGATGGCGTCGCCGTCCGGGCTGCCGTGCGCCACGACGACGATGTTGTCGAATTGCTGGATGAGCGCCGCCATTTCCTCGGCGGGCTGAATGATATGGGCCGCTTGCATGTCTTGTTCGTACACTGTCAATCCCCGTTTAGAAATTCCAGATCGCTGTATACCATCTCTTCGGCGCACACGGCTTCCATCATGGCAAGGCACTTGTCCATCCGTGATTGCAGGTGTTGTTCGCTGTTGCTCAGGGAAATGACCATCAGGCGCAGCCGGGTGAGGGAGTCCTCGGTCCCGTACTCCGCGATGGCGACGTTGAAGGTGTTCCGCACTTTCTGCTTGAGGCTGTTGGCGACGCGGCGTTTGCCCTTGAGGGAATCGTTGCCGTGCAGGTGGTATTCGACGGTAAGGACTGCGATGACCATGGATGCATCCGCTTGTAAAATCGTTGTGTGGTACCTTTCTGAAATAATGGAACCACGCAGAAACGCAACCCCCTTCGGGGTTGTTCTCATGAGAGAGCGTCGGGGGAGGGGAGGAGGAACC
>CAUHBW010000186.1 GCA_959604115.1 uncultured Bilophila sp.
GGGAGAAGGAAGCCCTTCTCCCCTCCCCGAAGGCGCCGCCCTAAATATCCAGATCCCGCACGGTGAGCGCGTTGCGTTCGATGAACTCGCGGCGCGGCTCGACGCGGTCGCCCATGAGCTGCTCGAAGGTGTCGCTTGCGGCTTCGGCGTCGTCGACGGTCACGCGAAGCAGGGTGCGGTTGTCGGGGTTCATGGTCGTGACCCAGAGCTGTTCGGGGTTCATTTCGCCGAGGCCCTTGTACCGCTGGATGTTGAGGCCCTTGCGCGCTTCTTCGAGCGTCAGGGCGTGCAGGTCGAAAATGTCGGACGCCGCGTACTCCTGCTCCTTGTTCCGGAGCGTGAAGGTCAGACCGCCGCACTTCTGGCGGATGGCGTCCAGCGCCTCCCACGAGTTGAGATACATCTTGGACAGGAAGAACTCGACGGCGACCCGCGTGCGGTGCCCGTTGGCGTTCTCGATGACCGCGAACACCCGGTCGCCGTCCTCGTGCGCCTCCGTCTCGGTGGTCAGCTCGTAGCCGCGCTCATTGAGAAGGTCGTAGCAACGGGCGCTTGAGGTCAGGCAGTCGGGCGTCACGCGATCCTCCACGTCCACGAGGGCGAGGAACAGCTCGCGGCCGATGCCCGCCAGCTCGGCGTCGCGCACGCGGTGGGAGATGTTCTCGATCTGCCCCATGAGGGACTTGATCTCGTCGCCCCGGAAGGCCGTGCCGTTGGCGGCCACCACTTCCATGTCGTCGCTCACCCGCTGCATCAGGAAGGCGTTCAGCTCGTAGTCGTCCTTGATGAACTTTTCCATCTTGCTGTTGTGCGCCCGGTAGAGCGGCGGCTGCGCGATGTACAGATAGCCGCGATCGATCAGCCCGGCGTAGTTCCGGAAGAAGAAGGTGAGGAGCAGCGTGCGGATGTGCGCGCCGTCCACGTCGGCGTCGGTCATGATCACGATCTTGTGATAACGCAGCTTGTCGTAATCGGTGTCCTCCTCGCCGATGCCCGCGCCCATCGCGGTGATGAGCGCCTTCACTTCCTTGTTGGCGAGCATCTTGTCGAACCGGGTGCGTTCGGTGTTCAGGATCTTGCCGCGCAGGGGCAGGATGGCCTGCGTGTTCGGGTTCCGGCCCTGCTTGGCGGAACCGCCTGCGGAGTCGCCTTCCACGATGAACAGTTCGGAATCCGCCGGGTCCTTGCTCTGGCAGTCGGCCAGCTTGCCGGGCAGGGCGTTGTCCGAGAGCGCACCCTTGCGGCGGACGAGCTCCTTGGCGCGCCGGGCCGCGTCGCGGGCGCGGGAAGCGTCCACGGCCTTGTCGATGATCAGGCGGGCGTCCTTGGGGTTCTCCTGAAAGTAGGTGTCCAGCTTGCCGTAGACCACGCCGCCCACGATGCCCGCAACCTCGCTGTTGCCGAGCTTGGTCTTGGTCTGGCCCTCGAACTGGGGCTGCGGGAGCTTCACGCTGAGAACGGCGGTGAGGCCCTCGCGGACGTCGTCGCCGGACAGGGCCTGCCCTTTCATCTTCTTGGTCAGATCGGGCTGGCCCTTGATGTAGTTGTTGATGGCGCGGGTGAGCGCGGTCTTGAACCCGGCGAGGTGCGTGCCGCCTTCCTTCGTGCGGATGTTGTTCGCGAAGGTGTACATGTTTTCCTTGTAGCCCGCGTTGTACTGGATCGCGAACTCCACGGAAACGCCGTCGGCCACGCCTTCGCCGTCGATGATCGGGTGGATGCCCACTTCGCCGGAGTTGAGATCCTTGACGAACTGGTGGATGCCGCCTTCCGCGTGGAACAGGTGGACTTCGCCGGTACGCTCGTCACGGCACTCGATCTGAAGTCCCTTGTTCAGATAGGCCAGCTCCTCGAAGCGTTTCTTGAGCGTCTCATAAGAAAACTCGGTCGTCTCGAAGATGGTTTCGTCGGGCTTGAAGCGGACGGTGGTGCCGTGGCTGTCGGATTCGCCGATGTATTGCAGCTCCTCCTGAGGCACGCCCCGGCTGTAGACCTGCTTCCAGCGTTTCCCGTCGCGGCGGACGGTGACCTCAAGACGTTCGGACAGGGCGTTGACGCACGAGACGCCCACGCCGTGCAGGCCGCCGGACACCTTGTACGCGGAGTTGTCGAACTTGCCGCCCGCGTGGAGCTTGGTCATGACGACCTGTACGGCCGGAACCTTCTCCTTGGGGTGGATGTCCACGGGAATGCCGCGTCCGTTGTCGCGGACGGTGACGCTGTTGTCCATGTGAAGCACGACTTCGATGCGCGTGCAGTACCCCGCCATGGCTTCGTCGATGGAGTTGTCCACGACTTCGTAGACGAGGTGGTGCAGGCCCCGGTAGTCCGTGCTGCCGATGTACATGGCCGGGCGTTTTCGTACCGCCTGAAGGCCCTCCAGAATGGTGATTGAGTCGGCTGTATAAGCGTTCGCGTTGGCTGTCATAGGCTCGTGAGTCCGTAGGTTGGTTGTGGAGCCTCCGGCGGCAGGGGACTGTCCCCTGACCCTGCCCGGGAAAGCCGCCGGAGCGGCCCCCGGACCCCCTCAACGCCGCCTGATGCCGATTCGGGGGAATCGGCATCAGGCGGTCCTGAAGGCGTCGGCTGTCCCTTCCTGAAAAACGTCTGAGGCGGGACGAGAAAGATATTGTTACTCAAAAGCAACAACAAGGGAACGGCCTGCCGTCACCAAACGGCCCGCCGCGTCTCCCTCTCCCCAAAACTCGAAAGTCTTTGGAAGGAGAGGGGAGGGGTCCGGGGAGGGGAGAGGAAAGCCCTTCTCCAGAAGGTTTTCCCCTCCCCGGTCTTTTAATTTTCCTCATAATAGCTTTCTTCGGCGATCTTCATGGGCATGATGAGGACGGTGTAGTCCGGGTCCTCGTCGCCGTTGATGCCGCAGGGGCCTTCCGAGCCTGTGAGGGTGAGGGTCAGCTCGCCGGACTGGTAGTGGGTGAGGATTTCCATCAGGTTCTTGGTCGGGAACGCGATGCGCCCGATGGCGCCGTCATACGTCACCTCAAGCGACTCGTTGGCCGAACCGGTGTCCTGCCCCTGCGCGGAAAGCATGGCCTCGGCGGCGGACAGGTCGAAATAGGTGCAGCGGTCGCTCTCCGTGTTGAAGATGCTGATGCGGTCCAGCGCATCAAGGCAATCCTTGCGGTTCAGCTTGAGCCGGGAAACGTCCGGCGCGGCAAGGCGCGACATGAAGGGCGAATAGTCCGGATAGGCGTACCCGGCGCGCGGCAGGCTGAGCGTCTCGTGCCCGTCGCCGGAGCGCACGAACACGCGCTTGTCCGTCAGGTTGACCTCGATTTCATCGCCGCCGAGCCACTTGCGGAGTTCGCCCACGTACTTGCGCTGAATGAGCACGCCGTCCTCGGGAAGACGCGCGGACAGGTCGTCGTGCGTGAAGCGGGTCAGCGCGAACTGGTGCCCGTTCAGGCCGCAGACTTCGATGTGTCCCTCGCCCACGGGCTTGAAGTAGAGGCAGGCGATGGCGTCGGACGCTTCGTCGTCGCTCACGCAGAAGAACACGCGGTCGATGATTTCCTGGAAGAAATCGCCGGACCACACCACGGCCCCTTCCGGAGAGAAGGGGGCCAGGCTCTGGAACCAAGTCGGATCGTTGGCGGGCAGCTTGTAGGTGCGCCGTCCCTGTTCGAGGATGACCGTGCCCGTGGCATCGTCGAGACGGATGCGGAGATCGCCGGCGGGAAGCCGACGGACCAGATCGACGAAGTTCCGGCCGTTCACGCCGACAAGACCGGACTCCTTCACTTCTGCGGGATAGGTGCCGGTGAATTCGATGTTCGCGTCGGTCGCCATGATGGTCAGCACGTCGCCCTCGGCCTTGATCCAGAGCGAACGGAGATAGGCCGCGCCCGCACGGGTCGGAATGATCCCCGCCGCTTTCTGGAGTCCGTCGATGATGTTCTCTTTCTTTACGGTAAAAAGCATTAAGTCTTTCCTTATTGTTGAATATTAGAGGACGCTTTTTGTGCGTATCCGGATAAACTCGTTTGAATCATTCGTTTTTTTAGTGACAGTTCGTGAGATCGTTAGGAACGTAGGGAACAGTATCCGTGTGCGCAACGTCATCCGCGGTGTTCAAGGCACGCTTTTGTCAGCTCTGTCACCATACTGTGCGCAAGTCGATCACGTTCCTGCAATAACTTGATTTTTTTTACCCCGTGCATCACCGTGCTGTGGTCCTTGCCGCCGAACATCCGGCCGATGACCGGGTAGGAGTGCCCGAGAAGTTCCCGGCACAGATACATGGCGAGCTGGCGGGCCTGTACGAGATCGGGACGTCGCTTTTCCCCGAGGATTTCCTTGGCCGGAACGCCGCAGTGTTCGCCCACGATGCTCACGATGAGCTGGGGGGTCAGTGCGGAACTGTCTCCGCCCTGCCGTACGATGTTGAGCAGATCCTGTTCCGAAAGGTCCCGCCCGAGCAGGGAGCGGTGGGAGGAAACCCGCCGGATGACGCCCGAAAGCCGCCGGATGTCCGGGCAATGCTGCGCAATGAGCAACAGCTGCTCGCGCGGCAGGGGCAGGCGGCGCAGCTTTGCCTGCTGCTGGGCGTAGCGCACGCGCACGTCGAGGTCGGGCTCGGGCAGTTCGGCCCACAGCCCGGTTTCGAGGCGCGACAGGAGCGCCTTGCCGAGATTCCAGTCCTTTGGGCGTCCCACGCCCGCCACGACGACCGGCTTGCCCTGATCCATGAACCGGTCCAGCAGCAGGCAAAGCTCTTCGCGGAGGGAGGGTCCGGCGGGCGTTTCGGGTTCGGCGGCGAGCGGGGCGCGGAACCGGGAGGCCGTGGTGGGGGCCTTGTCGGGGATACGGCTCAGGTGCTGGAAATCGTCAATCAGCACGGCTTCCTTGGCGAAGAGTTCCTGCCGGACGGCGAGGACCGAACGTTCGGCGTAGAGCAGCTCCAGATCGCTCAGGGAGGCGGAGTAGAGATCGCTGCCGAGGGTTCGGAACAGTTCGTTGCCCACGGCGCGGATGAGGTGCGTCTTGCCGGTTCCGTGCGGGCCGCAGAGCACGAGCAGGCCGGGGGCTTCGTGCGCGTCGTCGAGAACCCCGTGCGTGGCTCGGAAGACGGCGCGGCGGGTGATGTCGCGAGCGAGGCTCAGGGCCCATTTGTGCTTGCCGTTGCCGATGAAGGTGTCGAAAGTCCATTCTTCCCCGAAGGGCGTGGGGTTGCCCACGGCGGGATGGACGCCGTCGGGCTTCCGTTCTTCGCCGGGAGCCGTCTCGGGGACGGCGGGCGGCGGTACGGGAAGGGCCTTGCCGCCGTAGGCGACGACGAGTCCCTTGCCCCACAGTTCGCGGGCTTTCTTTTCAAAAAATTTCTGGAACAGGCCGGCGAAGCGGATGCCGAAGAACGCGTGCGGAAAACGGACGCTCAGAGTGTTCGTATCTTCGGCGAACGTGATGTCGAGGGGATCGAACCAGCTTTGCAGCGCGGTTTCCGAGCAGAGATCCAGTGTTTCGCCCGTGGCGGAAAGCCGGTCCTGAAGCTGGGGTTTCGGGCTTTCGGCGTTGGTGAAGCAGGAGAGCAGGGACGACCCGGTTTTGGGGAGCGCTTCGGCGGAAGACGTAAGGAGGTAGTGGCGTAGCGTTTCTTTGGGCACGGCGTTGCGAAGCTCCACGAGGCCCGATCCGGAGTCAGGCTGAAAAAGTGGTGAAAAACGAAGGCTGAAATCCTTTGTTTCCGAAGGTGAAAATATACCAGAAAAAAGTACGTTACACAAGCAATGAGGCCCTGTGGATAACTTGGTGGGCCAACTCTGAGGAAAAGTGGAATTCGTAAGGATACGAGGCAGAAAGAAAGCCCCGTTCGGACCGGCTTTCCGGGGCTGGATGATTTTCTTGCGGACGGTGAGGCAAGAGGGGAAGGAGGGCGGCGAAAGCTCCCCCGTCCGCAGGGTGCGCCGTTGCGCTGGACAATGCCGTAACATGTTGATACGATAAAAGATACGAGCTTTTTCCATACAAAAATTTGAACGGCGCCGTTGTTGCGGCGCCTGCCGCATCCACTTCTGACAGCGTGGTTCTCCCTTTGCGAAACACCTTTTCCGCAGGCACCATACTCATCAGCTTCATC
Source organism: uncultured Bilophila sp. (assembly GCA_959604115.1). GTDB lineage: Bacteria > Desulfobacterota > Desulfovibrionia > Desulfovibrionales > Desulfovibrionaceae > Bilophila. The sequence continues at coordinate 6,095 of CAUHBW010000186.1, forward strand.
TGCCTTTTCATCGTCGTTGGCGGAATGTATTTCGTCAGCAGCCGGAGGGAGGCGTCTCTGCTGATTCCCGAACAACCGGTCCCCGAAGCCGACGCGCCTTCGGCTCCGTCCGAACCGCCTTTGACGTCCCATATCCTCCGGCAGCGGGTCATGCCGTTTCTTGCCGATCTCCGGGGGCGGGCCGAGGAGAGCCTCGTCGTGCCCGATCCCGAACCGGCGGAAGCCGTCGCCCCGGAAGCGGCGGAAAGCGTTTCCGCCGAGGAGACCGTCGTCGCCGAGGAGCTGAAGGAGGAGGGGATTCCGACCGAAACGCCCGCTCCGGAGGCCGATCCCGCCGTCATCAGCGGGGTCATCGCCAAGGGGGACAGCGCCTCCGAACTGCTTTCGCCGTACCTGTCGGCCAGTTCCGTGCAGCAGCTTCTGGACGTGACCAGAAAGGTCCATCCTCTCAACCGGATACGCACGGGACAGCCCTACATGCTGGTCCGCACGCCCGGAGGGGACGGCATGGAGCGTTTCGAGTACGAGATCGACGACCAGAAAAAGCTGATCGTGACGAAGACCGGCGAGGGGTTCTCCGCCCACGTCGAGCCGATAGTCTATGATTTCAATCTGGTGCGTGTGAGCGGAACGATCCGGTCCAGCCTGTTCGAAACGCTGGCCTCCACCGGCGAATCCCCGATCCTCGCGGTGCGCATCGCGGATATTTTCGGTTCGGAAATCAACTTCATCAAGGATTTGCGCGAAGGCGACAGCTTTTCGCTGCTGATCGAGAAGCGGTTTCGCGGGGAGGCGTTCAAGGGCTACGGCAAGGTGCTCGGCGCGACGTTCACCAATCAGGGCAAGACCTACGAGGCGTACCGGTTCGTCTCCGAGGACGGCGAGGCGTTTTTCAACGCCAAGGGCGAGAGCCTCAAGAAGACGCTGCTCAAGGCTCCGCTGTCGTTCACGCGCATTTCCTCGGGCTATTCGATGAACCGCAAGCACCCGATTTTCAAGAACCGCAGGCCGCATCAGGGCGTCGATTACGCGGCTCCTTCCGGGACGCCGGTCAAGGCCGTGGGCGACGGCACGGTGGAAAAGGCCGGGTGGGGCAACGGGTTCGGAAACATGGTGGTGATCAGGCATTCCGGCGGGCTGGAGTCGATGTATTCGCATCTGTCCGGATTCGCCGGGGGTACGAAGCGGGGTTCGCGCGTCCGGCAGGGACAGGTCATCGGCTACGTTGGCGCGACCGGGTACGCGACCGGCCCGCATCTGGATTTCCGCCTCAAGCAGAACGGGAAATACGTCAATCCTTCCAAGGTGATCGCGCCGCGCGGCGACTCGGTTTCGCGGGGGCGCATGGCCGCCTTCAAGCGCGAGCGCGACCGGGTGAGGGCGTATTTCGCCGGGAAGCGGGATCTTGCCGAGTATGAGCGGTGAAATCGGGGGAGGGGAGGGAAACTTTCACCAGAAAGTTTCCCTCCCCTCCCCCGAACCCCCACCCT
>CAUHBW010000187.1 GCA_959604115.1 uncultured Bilophila sp.
TATGCCGGACGCGGAACCCGTTCTTTCCGTTTCGAGGGGGTCTGGGGGGAATCATTCCCCCCAGCCGCCGGAGGCATTGTCTTAAATAACTTTGTTCAGCGCATATTCGAGAATGCCCTCGGCTCCGGCGGCGCGGAGCTGGGGGATGAGGTCGCGGACGATGCCTGTGCTGACCACGGTTTCGAGAGAGAGCCACTCGCCGTTCTGGAGCGGGGCGACGGTGGGGGAGTTCAGGGAGGGGAGCAGGGCGAGGATGGCGTCCAGCTTGGCGGCGGGGGCGTTCATCTTGAGGCAGACGAGCGACTCGGCGCGGAGAGCCCCCTGAAGGAGCAGATCGATCTGCTCGATCTTGCGGCGTTTTTCCGGGTCCTGCATGGCGGCGGCGTTGGCGATGAGCACGGTGTTCGTCACCAGCACTTCGTCGATGACGCGCAGATTGTGGGCGCGGATGGTGGTTTCCGTCTCCGTCACTTCCACGATGGCGTCGGCAAGTCCCTCGACCACCTTGGCTTCGGTCGCACCCCATGAATAGTTGATGTTTACCGGGATGTTGCGTTCCTTGAAGTATTCGGTGCACACGCCCATGAGTTCGGTGGCGATGCGCTTTCCGGCGAGGTCTTCGGGCTTGCGGTAGGGAGAGTCGTCGGCCACGGCGAGCACCCAGCGGGCGGGCTTGTTGGACACCTTGGAGTAGATGAGATCGGACACGACCACCACGTCGGCCTTGGTTTCCCTGACCCAGTCCTTGCCGGTCAGTCCGAGGTCGAGCACGCCGTCCTGAATGTACAGCGGAATTTCCTGCACGCGGCAAAGGCGGGCCGTGATCTCGGGATCGTTGATGTCGGGGAAGTAGTTGCGGGGATGCTTGCGGACCTTCCATCCGGCACGGTCGAACAGATCGATGGTCGGATCTTCCAGAGAGCCTTTGGGCAGGCCGAGTTTGAGCAGGGGATTAGCCATTGTACACCTCTTTGGGGTCGAAGACGAGTTCGGAGCAACGCTCCACCTTGCCGTCGCGGAGTTCGCGGGAGAAACAGCTGCGGTATCCTTCATGGCAGGCCGCGCCGCCGATCTGCCCGATGAGCAGCACCACGGCGTCACCGTCGCAATCCAGCCGGATGGATTTGACCTTCTGCACGTGCCCCGAGGTACCGCCCTTGTGCCACAGGCACTTGCGGCTGCGGCTGTAGTAGTGGGCCTCGCCCGTTTCGAGGGTTTTCTCCCAGGCTTCGGGATTCATCCAGGCCAGCATGAGAACATCAAGGGTTTCCGCATCCTGCGCGACGGCAGCGATGAGACCCCCAGATTTGCTGAAGTCCGGCGTAAAAGCAAGTGACGATTCCATGAAGTCTCCTTGACGTTGGTATGGTTTTCAAACGCAAAACGCCACGGACTCCGAAGAGGCCGTGGCGCTTACGTACGCTTGCATTAATGGAGCAGGCCGCAGTCGTTGAGCGTCTTGGTCAGCTTTTCGAGATTGCCCGGCATGAGCGGGACCATGGGCAGGCGGAATTCGAGATCGAGCTTCCGCATCATGCACACGGCGGTCTTCACCGGGATGGGGTTGGTTTCGAGGAACATGGCCCGGTTGACGGGCATAAGCTCGAAGTGCAGGCGGCGGGCTTCGTCCATGTTTCCGGCGAGCGTGGCCTTGCACAGCTCGGCCATCTTTTTGGGCTCGACGTTCGCGGTGACGGAGATGACGCCGCAGCCGCCCACGGCGATGTGGGGCAGCACGGTGAAGTCGTCGCCCGAAAGGATCTGGAAGCCTTCGGGGCACTGTTCCACAAGGTCGGAAACCTGAATGAGGTTCGCGGTGGCTTCCTTGATGCCGACGACTTCGGGAACGTCGCGGGCGATGCGGGCCACGGTCGGGGGCAGCATGTTGCAGCCGGTGCGGCCGGGCACGTTGTACAGGATGACGGGCATGGACACTTCGGAACAGATGGTCTTGAAGTGCTGGTACAGGCCCTCCTGCGTGGGCTTGTTGTAGTAGGGCGTGATGTGCAGGGCGGCGTCTGCGCCGACCTTTTTGGCGAACTGGGTCAGGGGGATGGCTTCGCGGGTGTTGTTGGAGCCCGCTCCGGCGATGACCGGAACGCGTTTGTTGACCTGCTCCACGCAGATGCGGATGGCGGCTTCGTGTTCCTCGTGGGTCATCGTGGCGGATTCGCCGGTGGTGCCGCAGGGCACGAGGCCGTCGATACCCTGTTCGATCTGCCATTCGATGAATTCGCGGTAGGCTTCCTCATCGATCTTGCCGTTCTTGAACGGCGTCACCAGAGCGGTGAACGCGCCGTGAAAACGTCCGGTAGTCATAGAAATCCCCTTTCAATACAGTGATGGGTCATGACCTTAGCGCAAAGCGCGGAGGCAGTAAAGCGGGCGAAAAATTTTCCCCGTCGGGAAACTCGTCCTTTCGCTGACGGCGGTTTCAAACGTTTTTCTGAAAAACGGGCTCAAGGAGGCGTCCTCCGCACCTCCGTTCGCAAAAGTATTCGGAGGAGGAAAGGAGGGGGACCGGGGGAGGGAAGGAGGAAGCCCTTCTTCAGAAGGGGGCCTTCTTCCCTCCCCCGATTTTTTTACAGCAACAGCATTTCGTCCAGCGAAGCGCCGGCGGGCACGGTGGGGTAGACGTTTTCGTCGCGCTCCACCCGTACGTCGATGATGGCGGTGTTGGGGCTGGCGAACGCGGTGCGCAGCGTGGGCTCAAGATCTTCCGGTCTGGTGACGCGGTAGCCTTCGGCCCCGTAGGCTTCGGCGAGCTTCACGAAGTCGGGCTGGTCAGGGATGTCCACGGCGTTGAGGCGGCCTCCGTAGAAAAGCTGCTGGAGCTGGCGGACCATGCCCAGACAGCCGTTGTTCAGAAGCAGAACCTTGACCGGGAGCTTGTTGCTGACGGCGGTGATCAGTTCCTGGAGATTCATCTGGAAGGAGCCGTCGCCGGACACGTCGATGACCAGCTTGTTCGGATAGGCGAACTGCGCGCCGATGGCGGCGGGGAAGCCGTAGCCCATCGTTCCGAGGCCGCCGGAGGTGATCAGAGTGCGCGGTTCGGTAAAGGTGTAGAGCTGCGCGGCCCACATCTGGTGCTGGCCCACTTCCGTGGTCAGGATGGCCTTGCCCTCGGTGAGCTTGTCCACCACGCGGATGACTTCCTGCGGTTTGATCACTTCGGCGTCGGGCGTCCATGTGATGGGCTGCTCCCGCTTCCACGCGCCGACCTGCTCCTGCCACGGCGCGAAGCGTTCCTTCCACGGGAGCGGTTCGCGGGCGGCGATGTGTTCGCGGATGGCGACCAGCGAGTTGCGGCAGTCGCCCACCACGGGAATGCGCACGTTGACGTTCTTGTGGATGGACGTGGGGTCGATGTCGATGTGGACGATGGTGGCCTTGGGCGCGAAGGAGGAGAGGCGTCCGGTCACGCGGTCGTCGAAGCGCACGCCCACGGCGATCAGAAGATCGGCGTTGCTGACGGCCTTGTTGGCGGCGTAGGTGCCGTGCATGCCGAGCATGCCGAGCCATTGTGGATGATCGCAGGGAAACGCGCCGAGGCCCATCAGGGAACAGGTCACCGGGATGTGCAGGTTGTTGGCGAGGTTGCGGAACTCTTCGCTGGCGTTGGACATGATCACGCCGCCGCCGCCGAACAGCAGGGGCCGTTCCGCCTTGTACAGGGCGTCCACGACCTTGCGGATCTGGGCGTAGTTGGGGCGGTAGGTCGGGTTGTAGCTGCGCAGGCTGACGTCTTCGGGCCACACGAACTCGGTGGAGGTCTGGAGCACGTTCTTGGGCAGGTCCACGAGCACGGGGCCGGGCCGCCCCGAGCGCGCCAGATAGAACGCCTGCCGTACGACCTTGGCGAGATCCTTCACGTCCTTCACCATATAGTTGTGTTTGGTGCAGGGGCGTGTGATGCCCGCGATGTCCACCTCCTGGAACGCGTCGTTGCCGATGAGGCCGGTGGGCACCTGTCCGGTGAAGATCACCAGCGGGATGGAGTCGCAGTAGGCCGTCGCGATGCCGGTCACGGTGTTGGTCGCGCCGGGGCCGGAGGTCGCCATGCACACGCCGACCTTGCCCGTGGCGCGGGCGTAGCCGTCGGCGGCGTGAACGGCGGCCTGTTCGTGCCGCACCAGAACATGTCGTAGCTCATCGCCGTACTGGGGCAGCTCATCATAGATGTCCAGCACGGACCCCCCGGGATACCCGAAGATGATGTTGACGCCTTCGCGAATCAGACACTCGATGAGAATTCTGGCACCGTTCAACTGCATGGAAACAGACTCCGTGGTACGAGGTGAAAAGAAAGCTCCGTCTGTTGTGTATAGCCGTGAGACTGTTTGAGGTCCAGCCCTTTGGGGGGCTTTTCCCTAACCCTTTTTTTCACTTGGGTCTGAATCATGGGGTTTTCGCTCCCGGAAGGGCGAAGCGTTTCCGTCGGAGGCCCGGAGGGAGGGCGAACCGGCGGAACGGGCGGGAGCTTCGCCGTTTTTGCGGGCGCAGAGACGGACGGCGTGGCCTTCCGTCGAGACTTCTCCGACGGAGAGCCCGGCGGCCTTGCAGAGCGTATTCAGATGGGTGACCCGGATCGCCAGTCCGTGGACCGCGCCGCACAGGCTCGTATCCGTGCGGGCGGGGGCGGGCTGCCACAGGTAGAGGATGCCGTTCGGGGCAAGACGTCTGCTCAGCCAGCGCACGGCGTGCAGCGGCCTGGCGAGTTCGTCGAGCGGACGGGTGACGACGATCAGGTCGTAATGCTGGGCGATGTCCGCGTCCCGATAGTCGCCGTTATGGGCGGATCGCAGGAAATCCTTGCGGATAAGTTCCATGAACGCGTCGCCGGATTCGGTGGCCGACAGTTCCCAGCCCGGACGCAGGGTGTGGAAGGCTTCCAGAAACGCGCCGTCGCCCGCCTCGAAATGCAGCAGGGAACCGGTTTCGGGCAGAGGGAGCAGGGCGTGGAGGGCTTCGGCGGCTTGGCGGGGGCGTTCGTCCCGGGGTTCAAACAGCTCGGACGCCTTGCGGTCCAGCGTCCGCACGCCGTTGAGCAGAGCGCCGAATCGGGAGGCCGTTCCGGAGAGGATGCCGGAACAGACGGCGTATACGGTTTCCAGACCGGGATGCAAGGGCTTGTCCGGGGACAGGCCGGTATGATTGAGGCAGGCGGCTTCCGTAGGGTGAGGCATGATGACTCCTTGCGTATTGACGTTCGTGGCCCGAAGGGCGCGGGCCCGTTCCGCGCGGCTGGCGCGGCGGGTTGCGCGAAGAGAAAGCATGGAGCGTGCCAGCGTGTTTCCCCGAAACGTTTGAGGGCGGTAATCGTCTGAATATAAAGAGTGTTGGGAAGAAATGGACGGAACTCCTTCCGCTTCGGTCGCGGCGTTTTGCTCCGTCAGCCTTTGCGGATTGCAAGGCCGCCCGTGCACAATGCAAAAGGCCGATGCGACGCACCGGCCTTTTGGGAAGGGGAAAACGCGGCGGACGCGCCGCCCCCTAGTCGATTTTCTTGTTGTTGAACAGCAGATATTTGGACACGTTGTAGAAGTCCTGCGCGTACCGGCGCATGTGTTCTGCGCGTTCCGGATCGCTGTCGATCAGATCTTCAAGCACGGGCGCGTCCATCTTGTACAGGTGTTCGCCGTTTTCGCGGATGTAGCAGTAGCCGTTTTCGACGAGGCGCACCGTGGATTCCGCATCGCCGCCGAGGAACTGCATTTCGTCGCGTTTTGTGTCGGGATCGAGCAGATTCCGTCCCAGCGCGTTGTAACGGTAGGGAATCCCGGCGAGAGAGGCCAGCGTGGGGAAGATGTCCGGCTGGCCGCAGGGACGGGGATCGACGCCGGGCGTGAGCTTGCCCTCGGCGACGAGGCCGGGCGCGTAGATCAGCATGGGCGTATGGTTGCTCTGGAGACGGCAGCCGAGGTAGCCGGGAGGCATGTTGAGCGAGGCGTCGTTCAGGCCGTGGTCCCCGAAGATGGCGAACACGGTGTTTTCGAACCACGGCTGCTTCCGGGCGATTTTGAAGAACTCTCCGAGCGCGTGGTCGGAGAAGCGCAGCGAGTTGTATTCGTCGGCCCCGGTGAAGCCGTAGTTCTTGATGACGGCTTCGGAGGGATGCCTGATCTCGAATCCGGCGTTGTCCTCGGGGATGGTGTAGGGCCGGTGGAAGCCCGCCGTCTGGATGACCGCCACGAAGGGCTTCGGGGACGCGGTGAGCGCGTCCGCCGCCTCGCGGAACAGGTCGAGATCGGAGAGGCCCCACACGTCGGTGTTCGGAGACTTCCACGAGCCTTCCTCAAGCAGGTGCAGCCCTTCGACGTTGTGGGAGAGGAAGCCCCGGATGTTGGCCCAGCTCGCGCTGCCGCCGATCATGTAGTATTTGGAATAGCCCTTGAATTCGTTCATCATCAGGTTCTGGTCCACCAGCGCCTGATTGCGGGAGCTGGTGCCGCCGGAGCGGTTCACGTCCGGAATGCCGGTCATGGTGGTGAAGACGGCGCGGGCCGTGGTCCGGGTGGGCGCGAAGAACAGCGGGTAATACAACGAATCCTTGGCGAGGGCCACGAGGTTCGGGGTGGTGTCCTCTGGGATGCCGGTCAGGTTCGGAGAGAAGGAGGTGCGGGGCCACGTCAGGGATTCCATGATGATGACCACCACGTTGAGGGGCTTCGTCTGTTCGGCGGCGGGCGTGCCCGGTACGGTGCGGAGGAAGTTCAGCTTTTGGGGATCGGGGTCGGGCACGCGGAGCCACGCCGCGACGCGGGGGTAGCTTTCCCGCGTGGCCTCGACGTCCGGGGGGATGCCCTGCGCGGCCTTGGTGGTGTCGTAGAGGTTCTGGATCGGGTTCAGGGCGAGGACGGCGATGTTCTTGTCCACGCTGAAAAAGGCGTTGCTCCAGCGCAGGGGGAAGAGGTTGGAGCTGAGCTGTCCGTAGCCGAGCAGGAACAGAGCCACGAAGGCGAAGACGCTCCAGCCCGTGCGCCGTTTCCAGCCGAGGCGCGGGGTGGCTTCGTGCCGGGCCAGCGTTCCGGAGAAGAACCGGGCGTACAGGGCCGTCGCCGCCGCCAGTCCGAGCGAGATCCAGACGACGGGGTAGCTTTCCCAGATCATCGTCTGGGCGATTTCAGGATCGCCCGTAAGCTCGAACAGCGTGGCGTCCACCCGCGTGTGCATGTAGAAGAACCAGCCGAAATCGATGATGTAGACGAGCGCCGCCGCGGCGAAGGCCAGCATGTACAGCAGGCCGATCAGCCTTCGGAACAGGCGGTTTTGCGTCAGCAGCCGCTCAAGGGGAGGAATGCCGAGGATGAGCGCGATGGGGATCAGCCCGAGCACGGTCATGCGGATGTCGAACTTGAGTCCGATGTACAGGGCGTTCAGGACGTCGGAGAGAGGATTGTTCGGGACGACCTCCGACCAGAGGATGCCGAGCATGGCTCCTCGCGCCAGCACGAGCGTCAGCAGCGTACCGAGGAACAGGACGCCGAGGGTACGGAGGAACGGGGGGATAAAGGTGTTTTTTTTCATTCCCCCTCT
>CAUHBW010000188.1 GCA_959604115.1 uncultured Bilophila sp.
CGAAGGAACTGGCCGACGCCATATCTGAGGCCCGGACGAAGAAGCGGTGCGCCGCCTACGCCAACGGCTTGTGCGCCTCCGCCGCGTACTGGCTGGCTTCCGCCACCGGCACGATCTACGCGCCGCTGACCGCCACGGTCGGCAGCATCGGCGTGATCATGACCATCACGAATTACGCGAAGATGGAAGAGAAATGGGGCATCTCGACCGTGACCATCACGGGCGGGAAGTGGAAGGCCGCCGGGCAGGGCGGAGAGCTGACCGACGAGGAACGCCGGTATTTTCAGGAACGCATCAACACACTGCACACCATTTTCAAGGCCGACGTCAGCCGAAACATGGGGCTGACGTCCGACCCGGCGCAGTGGGGCGAGGCCCAGCTTCTGCTGGCGCAGCCCGCCCGGGAACTCGGCCTTGTCACCGATATAGTCCGGGATCGTGATGCAGCGATCCGCAAACTCGCTGTGGAGGCACAGATGACCAGAGAAGAACTCGCCAAACAGTCCCCGGAGCTGGTGGACGCGCTGCTGGCGGAAGGCAAGCTGAAGGCGGAGGCCGAGAACAGGACGAACATGGACAAGGCGGTGGCCGATGCCGTGGCCGGCGCGCTTGCCGTGGTGAAGGCCGTGGCGGGCGATGAGACGGCGGGGCGTATCGAAACGACGCTGAACACCTTCCGGGCCACCGGAATGAGCGCCGAGCAGATCGCCGCCGTAGCCCCATTGCTGGCGAAGGCCGAAGCCCCCGTGCGGGAGGACGCCGAAGCGAAAAGCCGTGAGCGGATACTCGCCGCGATTCAGGGCGCGCATCAGCAACCCGCGGCTGCCGCGCCGGGAACGGTTCCCACGGCAACCACGAAAAGCCCGCTGCTGGCCGACGCCGAACGTCGCGCTCAGGCCGCGAAATAAGGAGACGTCATGTCCAAGATCATCGTCCATACCGAAGTCATGGGGCCGGATTTTTCGGAACTGGTCCTGCATGAGCTGAACTACGAGTGGAGCCGCGAGGTGGTGACATTGGCGGCTTCGGAAAAGGAACTGCCGTTCGGCCTCGTGCTGATGCGCGAAGCCGGAAAGTACAAGCCGTTGACGGAATCCACGGTTTCGGAAGCCCAAAAGCTGGGCGGCGATCCCATCGCCGTGCTCATTACGGGGCTTCCTGCCAGCGAATCCGATCAGACTGGAACCATCATCCGTCGCGGGACCATCCTGAACGGCGCGGCCCTCAAGTTCGACGCCAGCGTCACCACGTTGCAGGCCGAGGCGAAGCTGGCCCTGTCCGATCTCGGCATCGTCATCAAGGAGTAACCCATGCCCACACAGAACTATCCCACGGTGTTCGAGTGCACCGAAATGACGGCGGCGATCAACAAACTGCCCGCGCGTCCCTTCTTTTTCAAGTCGCTGTTCGAGGTGAAGGGCGTGAAGACCACGACCGTTTCCCTCGACATCAGGAAAGGCCGCATCGTGCTGATCGGGGACTCGGAGCGCAATACCGCCCCGGAGAGCCTTGCCGGTCGCGGGGCCAAACGGGAATGGAAGCACCTTTCCTGCGCGCATCTCGCCATGTCCGACGCGCTGGCCCCCGAAGACCTTCAGGACGTGCGTGGGTTCGGCTCCACCGAGCCAGTCTCCGTTGCCGAAGTCTACAACGACAAGATGCAGCAGTTGAAGGACAACTTGGCGGCGACGATGGAGTTTCACAGGCTCGGAGCCGTCAAGGGCGTGGTGCTCGATGCGGACGACAACCAGACCGTCCTGCACGATATCTTCAAGACGTTCGGCGTCACCAAGAAGACGCTGGACATTTCGTTCCCCAAGACGACCGCCGACGATGCGAACCCCATTCTGACGAGCATCCTCAAGGCCAAGCGGCATGTCGAGGCCGCGATGGGCGGCACGCCGTTCAGTCATATCGAGTGCATCATCGGCTCGGACGCCTACGACATGCTGACGTCCCACAAGCTGGTGCGGGAATACTTTGAAAGATGGCTCTCCAATCAGCAGAGCTTCGGGGACAACGACTACCGCAAGCGCGGCTTTACCTACGGCGGCCTGACGTTTGTGGAGCGTTCCGACGTGGTGGGCGGCCAGACGATGGTCGAGGCCAGGAAGGGTCACGTTTATCCTGTCGGCCCCGGCATCTTCAAGCAGTACCACGCGCCCGCCGACTGGATGGAGACGGTCAATACCATCGGCCTCGAATACTACGCCCGCATGGACGAGAAGCCCAAGGGACGCGGTTTTGATCTGGAAGTCCAGTCCAACCCGCTTACGCTCTGCACCTTCCCCGAAGCGTTGGTCGAGCTGAACTTCAAAGCGGCGTAGTCATGGCTGATTTTGATCTCGCATACGCGCCCGTCGCCAGGTGGGAAGGCGGCTGGACGCACGATTCCGGCGACAAGGGCGGGGAGACGTTCCGCGGGTGTGCCCGCAACTTCTTCCCCAACGAACCGATCTGGCCCGTCATCGACCGGGAAAAGAGCCATCCCTCCTACAGGCAGGGCAAGGCCGCCTTCTCCGCGCATCTTATGGGGATTCCGAGCCTCACCGGATACGTCAAGGGTTGGTACAGGAAAGAGTGGTGGGACAAGCTCGGGCTCGAACGGTTCGAGCAGATCGTGGCCGCCGAGCTGTTCGAGCAGGCCGTGAATCTCGGCAAGGCGGGCATGGGGCGTTACCTGCAACGGCTGTGCAACGCCTTCAACTGGCGCAAGGACGGCGGCGCGGACGGCGCGCGCCTGTTCGACGATCTCCAGACGGACGGCGTCGTCGGCCCGAAGACGCTTTCGGCCCTGTCTCTCGTACTCTCCCGGAACGACGCCCGGCGCATCGTGCATCTCATGAACTGCATGCAGGGCGCGCACTATGTGAACAGCGCGGCGAACCGTTTCCCGCTGCGGAAATTCTGCGTCGGCGGCTGGCCGACGCGCACCTATGACCCCGGACAGGAGGTCTTCTGATGGATTTCGCTACGTTGATGGATTCCCAGTCCGGCATCGTCGCGTTGGGCATGGCCGCCGTTTCCGGCGTTTGCGCGTTCATCTGCGCGTTCATGCCCGCGCCCACGGAGCAGTCGGGCATGTTGTACCGGATCGTCTACGAACTGCTGAACTGGCTCGGCTGCAACAGGGGCAAGGCCAAAAACGCCGACGACGCGGGCAATGGCGGCAAGTGATGCATGGTCGGCCCTCGTCCGCATCCTTCAACTGGTTCTTGAAGGTTTTCGGGAATACCGCCGCCGTTCCCGTGTGGGCGCTGTGCGCTCTGACGGCGGCTCTGCATGGCTGCGGAAGTTCGGGGGCGCTGACAAGCGTGCCTCCCGCACCGATGACGCCGGGGGCGATCATCACTGAGGCGTGGGCCTACGAAGAGGACGGGCAATGGAAGATGGAACAGGGAGGCTGGATTCACATTCCGGCAAATGAGGGCGCGGAGCTGCTGCTCTGGATTGAACACGCGGAGGAACTATGCCGCTGACCACGGAAACGCTGCTGGCCTATTCGATGGGCATCATCGGTACATTGCTTGTGCTGCTCATTTCGCTCGTCGTCTATGTCTTCCTGACGCTCAGGGAGGAAGTCCGGGGCGTTTCATCCGATTTGTCCGAGTTGAACAAACACCGGGTGAAGCTCGTCCACATTGATGATTGCCGCCTGACGGTAGCGCGTGTCCATGAACGGTTGGACGACTACGAAGACGCCATGCAGGGCCTCAGCGAACGCATGGCCCGGACCGAGGCGCTGTTGCAGGAGCGGGGAGGGCATTCATGAACCAGAGCTTCTTCAAGGACATCCTGGAGCAGGAAATCCACTCCGTGTTCCTGAACCCCGCCGAATTCGGGGAATCCGTCACGCTGGAAGGCAGAACGCTCGACGCCGTGGTGGACAGGCCGGAAATGGCATGGCCCGAAGCGGACGACAGGCCCGGCGTTTCCCACAGGCTCGTGGTGCTGTCCGTGGCCCTGTCCGACTTCCCGGACGAGCTGTACCCCGGCACGAGCGTGACGTTCAACGGCGAACGCTGGTTCGTGGCCACAGCCGACCGCGAAGCGCTGCGGACCATCCGGCTGTACAGGGAGGCGGCATGATCCGGCTCGACATCCCCAACATGGACGAAACGATCCGGGCGCTCACGGCCTCGCTCCAGCACATGCCGAAGGAGTGCGAGATCGCCGTTTCACGGGCCATCAACCGCACGTTGAACGCCATGCGTGCCGAGGCGATCCGCATTGCGCGGCGGGCCTATGTCTACGTGCCTCCGGGAAGGCTCTTCGACCAGCTCTACTTGAAGAAGGCGCAAAGGGGCACCACGAAGGCCTGCCTGTACATTTCCGGGCGTCGAGGCATCTCCCTGTACCACTTCCGTCCTGAGCCGAAGTTCCCCGGAAACAGGCCCCCGGCGGGCGTTTCCGCGCAAGTCCGTCAGGGCGGCACGCGGAAGGTCTACCAGCAGCCCGGCTACTCTAGGCCCTTCATCATGAAGAAGCTCCGGGGAACCGAGTTCGGGGGCTACGGCGTGTTCATGCGCGAAAAGGGCGTGAACAACTACCACAGGAAGGGCCGCAAGGGAGCGGAAGGGCTCGTCTGGAAAGGGGTGAAAATGCTGTTCGGCGCGTCGCCCATCCAGTCGTTGCTCAAGAAGGAAAACCAGCGGCAGATTATGGACAAGGCGTCCGAGGTCTTCCCCCGCCGTCTGCAACACGAGGTCAACTTTCAAATCGGCAAACTGGCCGCATCAGGAAAAATGCGATGAGAAGCAGAGAGTTGTTGTTGTCGGTCAGGGAACTGCTGACCGAAGCGATGAAAGACTATCCCTTCCCCGCGCCGGGCGGTTCCCGCGAGGACCTTGAAGTGTTCATTCACGGTTTGCCCGACGAGCAGGGGAGAAGGACGTACCCGTTCATCTGCGTCCGGTGGGCCGGCGGCGACATCAGCGAAGGCGCGGATGTCTACGGCGGCGCGGAAGGCCGGGAAACGCTGGCTTTGGTGCTTGGTCTGTACGCGCCGGAGAGTCAGGAGCAGGCCGGGCTGATCCTCGCGGAACTGCTCGACTGGACGCGGGCCGTCCTGCGCCGGAATCGTGTCGTCGCCCAAAAGTTTGAGCTGGCGCTTCCCCTCAAGGCGTCCGTCCCCGACCCGGAAAAACAGTGGATGGAGTACCACCTTGCAACACTTTACCCTGAATATCAGTACGTTATCCCGTCCACCCCGTTGGGCGGCACGTTGAAGGAGCACACCTATGAGTGAACAGGAATCGCCCAAAGTACGGAAGGCCCCGGAGAGAAGCGAGAAGCCTTCCCCGGAACTGCTGGCCCGCCGGAAGCAGACGCTGACCGTGTATGTCGGCCCGGACAGGCCGTTCGACCTGCCCCTGCGGACGAACGCCATCCTGCGCGGCGAACCGTTTCCGCAGCTTGCCGCCGCCGTCGAGGCCAACCCGGACCTGAAAAGGCTGTTCGTCCCGGTGGAGAAACTGGCCGAAACCCGCCGCCAGCTTCGTGGAACGGGCAGCGGCATGCAGCGGCTTTTCAAAACCATCAGCGAGGCCAGCCGCGAGGCGCGGAAGGTCAAGGAGTAGGCTATGGCTTTCAAACACGGCGTTTACACCAGCGAACTTCCCACGAGCATCCTCCCGGCCCGCTCCGTGGACAGCAATGTGGTCTTCGCAGTCGGCACGGCGGCTGTTGACCGTCTCGAAGTTGGCAAGCCCCGCTACGTGAATCGGCTCCGCATGTACTATTCGTATGACGAGTTCGTCTCGGAAATGGGGTGGGACGAGGAAAACTTCAACAAGTACAGCTTGCAGGAACTCGCATACAGCCATTTCGCGCTGTACAGGGGCGCGCCGCTTGTGGTCTGCAACGTCTTCGACCCCGCCGTCCACAAGACGAGCGTCAGCAATGAGGCCGTTGTTTTCGACGCGAAGGGCGCGGCCTCGCTCAAGCACGGCGGCGTTTCCGCGCTGGTGCTGAAAAACGCGGAAAGCTCGACGAACTATGTCGAAGGCACGGACTACACGCTGAACCCGATCACCGGGGAACTGGCCCGCATCGAGGGCGGGAGCCTTCCCGTCGAGGCGACCGTGACCGCCGGATACGACTACGCGGACGTGTCGCTTGTGGACAGCGCGGACGTACTCGGCGGCATCAACGAGTCCTCCGGCGATCCGGAAGGGCTGGAGCTGATCGATTCCGTGTTCCCGCAGTTCCGGGTGGTGCCGGGCAGCATCCTTGCCCCGCGCTTCTCCGAAGACCCCGCCGTGGCTGTGGTCATGGCGGCGAAGGCGGACGGCATCAACGGGCTGTTCCGGGCCATCGCCATCGCCGACATCCCGGCCGATGAAAAAGGCGTCCGGAAGTACACCGAGGTTCCGGCGTACAAGCAGAACAACAACCTTTCGGATGAACTGCTGATCGTCTGCTGGCCCAAGGTGAAGCTCGGAGATCGCGTGTTCGGCCTCGCCACGCACATCGCCGGACTCATCTCGCAGACCGATTACGACCATGACGGCGTTCCTTACGCCAGCCCGTCCAACAAGCGGCTGGAGATCACCAGCATCGGCTATCCCGATGCGAAGGAAGAGGGCGGCTGGAGGGAACTCTTCCTCGGCCTTGAGAAGTGCAACTATCTGAACGGCGAGGGCATCTATACCGCCGTGAACTGGGACGGGGGCATGAAATCGTGGGGCGGCCGCATGTCTTGCTATCCGTCGAACACCGATCCCAAGGATTGTCAGGATGCCATCCGTCGATTCTTCAACTGGTATCAGGACACGTTTGTCCTGACGTATTTCCAGAAAGTGGACAACCCGCTGACCCGCCGCCAGATTCAGACCATCCTGAAAAGCGAGCAAATCCGTCTGGACGGCTACGCGGCCCGCGAAATGATCCTCGGCGGCTCCATCGCCTTCGACGAGTCGGACAACCCGACGACCGATCTCATCGACGGCATCGCGCGGTTCCACCTGCGGATCACCCCGCCGCCCGCCAACCGCGAGATCGACGGCATCTTTGAATTCGACACCGACAACCTGAGCGTCCTGTTCAGCTAACGGAGAGGCTATGAGTCGTCCTGAGCAAACAATCGCCTACCGCGTGTACTGGCAGGGAAAAGACCTTCTGGGCACGGCCCAGATCGAGATGCCGCAGGTACAGTACATGACCGAAACCCTGAGCGGTTCCGGCCTTGCCGGGGAAATCGAATCCCCGACCATCGGGCTCACGCAGTCCATGACCTGCAAGATGACCTTCACGAGCGTGACCAAGGATATTTTCGACATTCTGGACTGGACGCTCCAGCCGTTGTTCGAGTGCTACAGCGCCTTGCAGATCGTGGACGAGAGCACCAGCATCCGCGAATCCATCCCGTATCGCATCAATATCGTTGGCCGTCCGAAAAACATGAGCCTCGGCACGATGGAGCAGGGCAAGAAGCACGGCAACGATCTTGAGTTGGAAGTGACCCGCCTCGAAATCCTGCTGGACGGCGAGGAACAGCTTCTCATCGACAAGATCAACTTCATCCA
>CAUHBW010000189.1 GCA_959604115.1 uncultured Bilophila sp.
TGGTTTCCGTGCTGGTTCCCGCCGTCATCATCCTGTCCTTTTCCTGCTTTTTTCAGGTTACCCTGCCGTAACCGCCAGAGGAGGCGATCATGTGGACTGACATCCTGACCGGACTCGCCACGGCCCTGACCCCGGAATCGCTGCTGGCCAACGCCATCGGCGTGGCGCTGGGGATCGTCTTCGGAGCCCTGCCGGGGCTCACGGCGGCGATGGGCGTGGCCCTGCTGATGCCGCTGACCTTCAACATGCCGACGACGGAAGCCTTTTCTGCGCTGCTCGGCATGTACTGCGGCGCCATTTACGGCGGCAGCATCACCGCCATTCTGGTGGGCACGCCGGGGACGGTGGCGGCCGCCGCCACCATGCTGGAGGGCCCTGCGCTGACGGCGCGGGGCGAGTCGAAAAAAGCTCTGGACATGGCGACGATGGCCTCGTTTTTCGGCGGCATCTTCAGCTGCGTGGCCCTGATGACCGTTTCGCCCCTGCTGGCGAGGGCCGCCACCGCCTTCAACGCCGCCGACTATTTCGCCGTCGCCGTCTTCGGCATGTGCGTGGTGGCCTCGCTCGCCTCCTCGGCCATGCTGAAAGGGGCCATCGCCGGGCTGCTCGGCCTGTTCCTCTCCACCATGGGCGGCGATCCCATTTCGGGCGAGCTGCGCAACACCTTCAACGTACCCGACTTTTTCGGCGGCCTGCCGCAGGTTCCCGTACTGGTGGGCCTGTTCGCCGTGGGCCAGATCTTCATCACCATCGAAAACTTCCTCCACCAGACGGCGCAGGACATCAAGGTCGAAATTTCCCGCGACGGCCTGTCCCTGAAGGAATTCTGGCGGCACAAGTTCAACATGCTGCGTTCATCCGTCATCGGCACCATCGTGGGGATCATCCCCGCCACGGGCGTGGGCACGGCCTCCTACATCGCCTACGCCTCGGCCCGGCGGAATTCCAAGACCCCGGAACGCTACGGCAAGGGCATCCTTGAAGGCATCGCCGCCACCGAGTCCGCCAACAACGCCGTCACCGGCGGCGCGCTGATCCCGCTGCTCACGCTGGGCGTGCCCGGCGACATCGTCACCGCCATCATGCTCGGCGCCCTGATGATTCAGGGGCTGGCTCCGGGCCCCCTGCTGTTCCACGACGATCCCACCATCGTCTACGGCATCTTCTCCGCCCTGAGCATCTCCAACATCCTCATGCTGTGCATGGGCCTGCTGGCCGTCCGCCCGCTGTCCAAGGTGCTGCTCATCCCCACCGGCGTGCTCATGCCTTCGGTGATGACGCTGTGCATCGTGGGCGGCTTCGCGGTCAACAACGCCACGTTCGACCTCTACATCGTCGCCTTCTTCGGCGTACTCGGCTACCTCATGCAGAAGGTGGAGATCCCCACCTCGCCCCTGCTGCTGTCCATGATTCTGGGACCGATCGCGGAAACCAACTTCCGGCGCGCGCTCGTCATCTCCAACGGCGACTACAGCGTGTTCTTCACCAGTCCCATTTCCGTGTGCATCCTGCTGGTGTCCCTCGGCGTCGTTCTCAAGACCGCGCGCGACGAAATCCTGACGCGCAGGACCATGCGGCGGCTCCATGGGAAATGATATGCGGGATGCCCGGCATTCCCGAACCCTCTAACACGGGAGCGTTTCATGAAGCGTTTGTTCACCGCCTTGTTGGCCCTCGGCCTGACCGCGAGCCTGTGCTTCCCCGCGCAGGCCGCAACCTACCCCTCCAAGCCGATCAACGTGCTGTGCGTGTTCGGGCCCGGCGGCGCGGCCGACCTCGCCCTGCGCGTGGTCGCGGAGTACGCCACGAAACACGGGTTCACCATGAACGTGGTCAACAAGCCCGGCGGCAGCGGCACGCAGTCCGGCATGGAAACCCTGAAGGCCCGGCCCGACGGGCACACCGTGCTGTTCTCCTCCTCAAGCCTGATCACCGTGCCCCTGATGAAGAACGTGGGCTACCAGCCCGACGCCTTCATTCCCGTGGCGGACATCACCGACATGCCGCTGACCTTCTGCGTGCGCTCGGATTCCGGCATAAAGAGCTTCGCCGAATGGATGGAGCAGGCGAAGAAGCACCCCGGAGAATACAATTACGGTTCCCCCGGCTCGATCACGGCCCAGCGTCTGTTCCTGTCCACGCTGATCCGCGACAAGTTCCCCGGCGCGGACGTGCCGCACGTTCCGTACACGAGCGGGCACGAGGCCAACACCGCCCTGCTCGGCAACCACATCAAGGCCGTGTTCGGCGTGCCCGGAACGAACCAGAACTACCTCAAGTCCGGAGACTTCACCCTGCTGGCGGTGTCCAGCCCCGAACGCCTGCCCCAGTATCCCGACGTCCCGACCTTCCGCGAACTGTACGGCGACAAGTACGTCTGGTATTCGTTCCACGGCCTGTTCGTGAACAAGAAGACCCCCAAGGCCGTCGTGGACAAGTTGAGCGGCATCGTGGAGGCCGCGCTCAAGGATCCGGACGTGCTCGAAAAGTTCGAGAAGCTCAGCGTCACCGCCGACTACAAGACCCCCGAAGCCTTCAAGAAGGATTTCGAGCGGTACGAAGCGCTGATCCGGGAAGGGCTCAAGGGCCTGAACCTCTAGCGTGACGGCCCGCCGGACGCATCCGGCGGGAACGCTCCGTCGCGACGGGCGCGGAAACGCCGCCGTGCGCGCGTTTTCCGCGCCCGCCCGCCATGACGGAGCCAACATGCCGCCCTTGCGCCTTCCGGCGCGATGCCGGAAAGCGGAACGACGCAGGAGTCTTTGCATGGAACTGGAAAAATGGACCCGGCAAATCAACGCCTACTTTGACGAACGCCAGCCCGAAATCATGGCCATGATCGAACGGCTGGTGAACATGGATTCCTTTTCGGCGGACGGTCAGGATGTCAACAAGGTCGGTGAGGCCATCGTCGACTGGATGCGCGAGGCGGGATTCCGCACGGAAAAGATCGCCAAGCCCCCCGTCGATCCCGACGAAAGCTGGATGGAATGCCTCGGCAACGTGTTCTCGGCCCGGACCCACTCCCCCGATGACGAACCCGGCATCGTGTTTCTGGGGCACATGGACACCGTGTTCCCCGCCGGAAACGCCGCGAGCCGCCCCTTCCGCGTGGAGGGGGATCGCGCCTACGGCCCCGGCGTGGCCGACATGAAGGCCGGAGTGGTCGCCAACATGTTCGCGGCCCGCGCGCTCAGGGAGCTCGGCCTCATCGACGTGCCCATGACGCTCATGTTTTCGCCCGACGAGGAGCTTGGTTCGCCCACGACGACCCGCGTCTACCGCGAACGGCTCAACGGGGCGCGGGCGGTCATCTGCGCGGAGCCGGGGTTCCCGGTCGGCGGCGTGACCACGGAACGCCGGGGATCGGGCCATTTCCAGATGCGCATCGAGGGCGTATCGGCCCACGCGGGACGCTGTTACGAAGAGGGAGCTTCAGCCGTTCTGGAGCTTGCCCACAAGATCGTGGCGCTGGACTCCCTTGTGGATCTGGAGGCCGAAACCATCGTGAACACCGGCCTCATCAGCGGGGGCACCTCGGCCAACTCCGTAGCGCCGTGGGCGGAAGCCCGCATGCACATCACCTTCAACACCGTCCGGGCGGCGGAGCGGCTTGTGGAAGACGTCCGCGCCATAGCGAACAAGACCTTCATCCCGCGCACCTCCACGCGCCTTTCGGGCGGCATCCGCCTGCATCCTCTGGAATATACGGAAGATGTGGAAAAGCTCTACGGCATGGTGGAACGCGCCTGCGAAGGGCTGGGCGGCTACAGGGTCAGACGGAACCGGGGCACGGGCGCGTCCGAGGCCGGGTTCACCGCCAGCGTGCTGCGCATCCCCTCCATTTG
Source organism: uncultured Bilophila sp. (assembly GCA_959604115.1). Classification (GTDB taxonomy): domain Bacteria; phylum Desulfobacterota; class Desulfovibrionia; order Desulfovibrionales; family Desulfovibrionaceae; genus Bilophila. The sequence goes on from CAUHBW010000189.1 coordinate 3,849, forward strand.
CAGCATGGGCCCGGAAGGCACGGAACTGCATTCCCCGCGCGAATACATGACCGTATCCACCGTGCTGCCGCGCTGCAAGCTCATCGCCCTCACCGCGCTTCAGGCGGCGCAGGCTTTCGGGCCCGCCCCGCGCGTGTAACGTCCGGCAACGACATCCCGCATGCGAACGGGGCCGTCCTCCTCTTCGGAAGGCGGCCCCGCCGTTTGCCGCGCCCCGCGTTGAACCGGGGCGCGATCCTAACGTTTTATTCGGAGGAATGGAACGGCTGCGTCTTCCATGCGGGTTCCTTCCGCCAGCAGGTCAGCCTGCCCAGCAGAATGAATCCCGCCAGCAGCAGTACGCTGATGAGAAACAGCTTTGGGAACCCCCACGTAAAGGAAACGATGGGTCCGATGGTAAAATAGGGGATCATCCACAGGTAGCCGATGGTGCTTGCGGCGGCGATGGCGTCCGCCGCCGAGGATTCGCCGTTGGGGTCCACGATGCGGATCAGCATCAGGCCGGTCGCCAGCACGCCGCATCCCTGTCCGAACGATCCGACCATTCTTTCAAACCCGTCATGCCGGAACAGCTTTGCGGCAAAGTAGGTATAAAAAATGATGTTGGCGACGAAAATGGCGGCGATGGTCACGACCAGCGGGATGATGTACGTCGCCACCGTCTTGAGATTCAGCGTGCAGATGGCCGCGCAGACCAGATAGTCCATCGCGAAGCCGGAAATCCGGGTCATGGAGGCGCGATCGATATAGCGGTTCAGCCCGCTCCGGCGCAGAATCGTTCCCGCGACCATGCTCATGATCAGACAGCAGGCGAACCACGGAACATAGCCCAGAATCGGGTGAATCCGCAGAAGCGCCTGCCGCAGCAGGTATCCGGCGATGGCGATGCCGCCGCCCCAGCACAACATGAAGCCGAAAGGGTCCACCACATCGTTGTAGGTGACGCCCCTGCCGATGGGCTTCCGCGCCGAGGGCTCCACATAACCGATTTTGATCTCCGCCGGAATCCGGGAAGGTTCCCTGACATAGCGGGTCATTCCCCGCCTCGCCCCGATGTTGATCATGACGATGCCGAAGGCGATGCCGCCGACCAGCCCCGCCGTCGCCATCGTGTTGGCCACGTCCACGGCTTCGGCCCAGCCCATGTCCTTCATCAGCGTGCCCGCCGCCATCGCCACGCCGTGCCCGCCGTAGAAGCCGAACACCGGCGTCAGCCCGAAACCGAGCGGGAACGCATAGGTGCCCATGAAGGCGAAGGCGCACAGCAGGCCGACGACCACTTGCAGCTGATGTCCGATGCCCGCCAGAATGGCGGTGGAATAGGCGGCCTCCCCGAAATCCTTCGGCGTAGTGCCCAGAAAGGATACGGAGAAGACCACGATGGACATGGTGGCCGCCCATGAATTGAGGCTGGCTGGAAGCGGAAAACAGATCGGGGAAAACGTTCCGAGCACCTGCGGCCCGAGCAACAGGCCCAGAAACCCCGCGACCATCGCGGCGGGAATATAGAGATCCTGAAGAAGCTTCACCTTTTTGCGGATGAAGAACCCCGCGAGAATGAGAATGCCCAGCAACCCCGCGTCAAATACCACTTGCTGGATAGGAGTCATAGCGCCTCCCCGGATGCACGGATGAAGGTTCCGACGGCGCGCACGGCCTCTTCGGCCATGCCGTAGTCGCGGACGGCGCTTTCCGCCGAGATCAGCCCCTGTTCGAGATCGCGGACGATCAGCGCGCGTTCCCGGCGGTGCGGATTGCCGTAGCCGCCCGCGCCGGGTGTGCGGCAGGACACCAGCGTGCCCGGTTCCAGTATCGTGCCGGACTTTTTGGAATCCAGCACGACGGGGTGATCCGTGTCGGGGTCGAGCGTCAGGCTGCCGCAGGAACCGACCCCGCCGCCGTCCAGCCCCCACGGGGGCGTCTTGGTGCGATCCGCCTTCACGGTGAACGTGCACCGTCCCTCCATGATGCGGATGTCCTTGCGGATGCACAGGCCGCCCCGGTACGTGCCGGGGCCGCCGGAGTCCGCGACCATCTCGTACCGTTCCACCATGAGCGGGTATTCCAGCTCCATGCATTCGATGGGAAGGTTGGAGGTATTGGTCATGTGCACCTGCACGGCGTCCAGCCCGTCGGCGCAGAAACGCGCCCCGGACCCGCCTCCGACGCTCTCCAGATAGACGTAGGTGCGGTCCGTTCCCGGTTCCCTGCCGCTGAAGACGATGGAGGTGATCGCGCTGTTGCAGCCGGCCATGACCCGCTGCGGCACGATCCGCGCCATCGCCCCGAAAATCAGATCGCAGACCCGCTGCGCCGTATCGGTGCGCCCGGCCACGGCGGCGGGCTCCTTGCAGGAAACGACGCTCCCCTCGGGAGCGACGTAGCGGATCGCCCGGTAATAGCCGCCGTTGGCGGGAAGCCCCGGGTCCACGATGCTCTTCAGGCAGTAGTAGAGGCAGGCGCGCAGCCCCGGATCGATCAGGTTGATGGCTCCGGCCACCTGCGGCGGGTTTCGGCTGAAATCAAGAAAAATCTCGTCCTCCCGGATTTCCAGTTCGACGTGCAGGGGAATGGGGGGGCCGCCCACGCCGTCCGAATCCAGAAAGTCGGTGAACGCCGCCTTGCCCTTGGGAAGCCCGCGTATCGCAAGGCGCATCCTGCGTTCGGAATACGCGAGCATCTCGTGCATGCACTCCAGCATCAGATCCGCGCCGTAATGGGCGCAGGATTCGCGCACTCGCTGAATCCCCTTGTTGTTGCAGGCGAATTGAGCGTTGAGATCGCCGCGCCGGATGTCCGCGATGCGGCAGTTGAGCAGGATGAGCCGCAGGATGTCCTCGTTCAGCGCGCCTTCGGAAAAGATTTTGACCGGCGGGATGCGGATGCCCTCCTCGTAAATGGATCGGGAATCGCCCGCGTTGGAGCCGGGCACGCGCCCGCCGACGTCGTTGTGGTGCGCGATGTTGCACACGAAGGCGATGAGCTTCCCCTCCCAGAACACCGGGGAGGCGACGGAGATGTCGGGCAGGTGCGTGCCGCCTCCGTTGTAGGCGTCGTTGGCGATGAACATGTCGCCCTCCCGGATCGCCTCCAGAGGATAGAACCGCAGCACGTCCCGAACGATGCCGAGCAGCGATCCGAGGTGCATGGGGATGTGTTCCGCCTGCGCGATGGTTTCCCCGTTGATGTCGAAGACGCCGCAGGAACAGTCCCGGCGCTCCTTGATATTGGTGGAATAGGCGGACTTGACCAGCACCGCCCCCATTTCTTCCGCAATGGACATGTAGGTGTTGCCGATGACTTCCAGCAACACGCCGTCGATTTTTCCGTTCATGCGTTCCTCCCGTGTTCCCGTCAGGCGACGTGGATGATGAGGTTGCCGTACTCGTCGACGGCGAACCAGACGTCCGGAGGGATGACCGTGGTGGAATCCATCTGCTCGATGACGCAGGGGCCTTCGATACGGTCGATCCTGCCGAGCTTCGTCCGGTCGTATACCGGGCAGGGCACGAAGCCGGTGCTCTCGAAGAAGACCTCGCGGCGGTGCGACAGCGCGGCGGCGGGGTCCGGCATCACGGCGTCAAGTTTCGCCAGCTGCGGCTT
>CAUHBW010000190.1 GCA_959604115.1 uncultured Bilophila sp.
GATTCCTCTTTTTTCTCCTAATACCCACGCCGATGCTTGAGGCTGACGCCTTCGACCATGAAGTAGGCGTGCTCGGCGATGTTTTCGGCGCGGCGGCAGACGCGGTCGAGGGCGCGGGTGATCAGCACGATGTGCATGGAATCCCACGGTTCGAGAAGCCGGTCGCCGACGGCCTGCATGAGCTTCTGGAAAATGTTGACCATGAGCTGCGCGGTTTCGTCGTCGTAGCGGCTGACCTCAAGCGCGCTGGGCGCGTCGGCGTTCTGAAAGGCGAGCAGGGCGTTGTGCAGCATCGCGCTGGTGCGGGTGCACAGCGCGCGCAAATCCTGCTCGACGAGCGCCGGCACCGGTTTTTCCGAAAGCGTAACCTGTTCCGCGACGATGACCGATTCGTCCCCGATGCGTTCGAGATCCAGCACCATGCGCACGACGCTCATGATGAACCGGAGATCGCGGGCGACGGGCTGGGTGCGGGCGAGGATGTTGAGGGTGGCCTCGTCGATCTGGTTCTCCAGATCGTCGATGTCCGTGTCGCCGTCGAGCACGGCGGCGGCCCGGGGAAGGTCGTGGTTGAGGACGGCGAGTGTCGCGTCGTCGAGCGCCTGCTGGGTTTTGGAGCCCATGATGAGGAGCTTGGCGCGCAGGTTGTCCAGAAGCTGCTGCGTATAATGTTCCTGATACGGCATGAGTGCGTCTCCTTGGCGGGAATGATCGGGGGCGGGAGTGGTCGGGGTGCGGCGACTTACCCGAAACGCCCGGTGATGTAGTCTTCGGTCTGCTTGAGCGAAGGGTTGGTGAAAATCTTTTCCGTCAGGTCGCACTCAATGAGCTTTCCCATATAGAAGAAGGCGGTGCGGTCGGAGACGCGGGCGGCCTGCTGCATGCTGTGCGTCACGATGACGATGCTGAGCTGGCTCTTGAGTTCGTGGATGCCTTCCTCGATGCGCTGCGTGGCGATGGGGTCGAGCGCGCTGGCGGGCTCGTCCATGAGCAGCACCTCCGGCTCCACGGCGAGCGCGCGGGCGATGCACAGACGCTGCTGCTGTCCGCCGGAAAGCCCGAGGGCCGAAGTGTGCAGGCGGTCCTTCACCTCGTCGAAGATGGCGGCGCGGCGGAGGCTTTCCTCCACCTTGTCCGCGATGAGCGACTCGTCCCGCTGGCCGTTCACGCGCAGCCCGTAGGCCACGTTCTCGAAAATGGTCTTGGGGAAGGGCGTGGGCTTCTGGAACACCATGCCCACGCGGCGGCGCAGGTTCACCACGTCGAAGCCCGGCGCGTTGATGTCCTCCCCGTCCAGCGTGAGCATCCCTTCGGTGCGTGTGCCGGGAATGAGGTCGTTCATGCGGTTGAGGCAGCGCAGAAAGGTGCTCTTGCCGCACCCCGAAGGGCCGATGAGGGCCGTAACCTGCTTTTCGGGAAAGGTCAGGCTGACGTCGAACAGGGCCTGCGAGCTGCCGTAGTAAAAATTGACGTTCATGGCCGTCATCTTCGGCGCGTCGGGAAGGAGGGCGGCCTGCGCCTTGCCGACGGTGACGGGCGATTCGGTTGCTTGGGACATGGTTTTCTCCATGAGTGCGTTCACGAAATGCGTAGAGGGTTTCTTCGCCGAGAGGTGCGCGGACCATTCGTCGCGGGCGGAGCGTTCCCCGAGTCCGGGGAACGCCCGTTTTCCGCCTGTCAGCGATCCGTTTCCGTCGCCGCTTCGGCCAGCGGGAGCGTGAATTTCAGACAGCCGCCGGGGCCGGGTTCGGCCCAGATGCGCCCGCCGTGGCGTTCGACGATGTGCTTGCAGATGGCGAGGCCGAGGCCGGTGGAGGCCGGGCCGCTGCGGTGCTTCTCCACGCGGTAGAACCGCTCGAACACGCGGGAGATGTCCGTCTGCGGAATGCCGGGGCCTTCGTCGCGGACCGCGAACAGGGCTTCTTCCGCGCCGGTTTCCGTTTGCCGCGTTTCCCCGGAAACCGTGATGCTCGAACCTTCCGGCGCGTAGCGGCAGGCGTTTTCGATGAGGTTGCGGAACACCTGCGCCATGAAGTGGGGATCGGCGCGCACGATCAGCGCGGGGTCCACCTCCGTTTTCAGGGTCAGGTCGTGCGCGGCGGCCTGCGGCTGGCAGGCCGTGGTCACGTCGGAAAGGATGATCCCGGCCTTCACCGGTTCCATTTCCATGGGCACGGCCCCGCTTTCGATGCGCGAGAGCTTGAGCAGATCCTCGACCATCGTGCCCATGTGGCGTGCGTTGCGGAGGATGGTGTCCGCAAACTTCGCGCAGATGGTCGGGTCTTCCGCCGCAGAGTCCTTGAGGGTTTCGGCGTAGCCGGTGATCGCCGTGAGCGGCGTCCGCAGTTCGTGCGAGACGTTGGCGACGAATTCCTTGCGCACGCGCATGAGCCGGGCCATTTCGCTGATGTCGTGGAAGACAGCCACCGCCAGCACGTCATGGATGGCTTCGCGGGGCCGGATGAGCTGGACGCTCAGGACCATGTCCGGACGCGGCTCCACCTCTATGGTCATCAGGCACGGCTTGTCCTGCGGCGCGGCGAGCAGCTCGTCCAGCGCCTGCTGCACTTCCGCCGCCGGGATCACTTCCACCGGGAGCCTGCCTTCCGCTCCTCCGGCTTGGGGGAACAGGCGGACGAGGGCGGGGTTCGCCAGCCGGATGCGGCCCTTTTCGCCGATGACCAGCACGCCTTCGTTCATCACGTCCAGAATGGTCTTGAGCTGGGCCTTGTTCTCCGCGATGGTCCGCAGATGTTCCTCGGTGCGGTCCGCCATGTCGTTGACGGCGTGCGCCAGCCGACGGAATTCCTTGCCGGGCAGAATATGGAGACGCCGCCGGTTGCCCCGTCCGGCGGGATCGGTGGCGATGCTTTCCACCACCCGGATCATTTCCCGCAGGGAGCGTTCCAGATGCGTCGAAAGGGCGTAGGCGAGGATGAGGGCGATCAGGGTCGCCAGCCCGACGATGGCGAGCCAGTGGCGTTCGGAGTCGGCGATGCGGTCCTCGACGCGCTTGAGCGGCACCGCGACCCGTACGTATCCGCCCGGAAGCTCTCCGACGGCGGCGAAGGGCAGGGCGGCGTAGACGAGGTCCGTGTCCAGCGTGTTGCTGTGGCGGATGCTGACGCCGAAGCCGTTTTTCTGGGCCTCTTCGATTTCCATCCGATCCGAATGGTTGTCGAAGTCGCTCAGGCTGAGCTGTCCGGGATTGGATTCCACGAGGACGGTCCCGCCCGAGTCGATGAAGGTGATGCGGATGCCGAGTTCCCTGCCGATGCGGTCGAAGGCCGGAGCCAGCGCGCCGACGCCGCGCTCGGACGCCGCATCCATCTGCATGCGGATGAGCCCGGCCTCCCGGCGGGCGTTGCGGACGGTTTCCTCGATGCCGTCTTCCTTGATGTTCTGGCGGACGTACAGCCCCGGCAGCACCAGCGTCATGACGATGACGGCCAGAAAACAGAGGAAGAGGCGCGTCCTGAACTTGGTGTCGTGCATGTTACTCCTTGCAGCGGTACCCTACGCCCCGCACGGTTTCGATGATTTCGGCCGCGTCCCCGAGCTTGTTGCGCAGGCGGCGGATGTGGGTGTCCACCGTGCGGGCGTACCCTTCGAACTGGTAGCCCCAGACGGCGGCGAGCAGTTCCTCGCGCGTGCGCACCCGTCCGGCGTTGCGGAGCAGGTCTTCGATGAGGCGGAACTCGGTCGCGGTCAGTTCGACGTCCTGTCCGAGCACCGTGGCCTTGTGCGCGGCGGGATCGATGCTGACCCCGTGGCGGGACAGGACCGGGTTGCTTTCCACCATCACCTGACGGCGCAGGATGGCCCGGATGCGGAGCAGCAGCTCCCGGATGTTGAACGGCTTGACCACGTAGTCGTCCGCGCCCAGCTCGAAGCCGAGGATGCGGTCCACGTCTTCGCCGCGCGCCGTCAGCATGATGATCGGGATGCGCACCGTTCCCGCGTCGCGCTCCAGTTCCCGGCAGACGGCCAGCCCGTCCATCTTGGGCAGCATGAGGTCCAGCAGGATGAGGTCCGGCTTACGGGAGCGGGCGAGGTCCAGCCCTTCCTTGCCGTCGGCGGCCTGAATGGTGCCGTAGCCTTCCTTTTCCAGATTGTAGGCGAGCAGTTCGCGGATGTCCTGTTCGTCTTCGACGATGAGTACCGTGGCGGATTCGCTGATCATGGCATGTTCCTTCTGTGGGGATCTCGGTGACTGGTTCTAGTTCCCGCCAGTGACGGGAACATGAAGCGATTGTGACAATTCCGTGGCGGGAAATCTTTCTTCGTCACGCGTGTTTCTGTTTTCCGTCATCGTTTTGACACGAAGCCTTTCTATTTTCCAGCTTGTCCGGGGCGGTCGTCCCGGTCGGGTTACGCAATCGCCTCAAAACGAAAAAACGGAGTTCATGCAGATGAAACGCATCGTACTGGCTTCCCTTCTGGCTCTGGCCTGCTTCCTGCCCGCTCAGGCGAAGGCTGCCGACGAAATTTCCGTCAACGGTTCGACCACCGTGCTGCCCATCATGCAGAAGGTGTCCGAAGCCTACATGGCCGCCAATCCCAACGTGCAGATCGCCCTTTCCGGCGGCGGCTCCGGCAACGGAATCAAGGCTCTTCTCGACGGCCTGACCGACATCGCCATGTCTTCCCGCGACATCAAGGGCAGCGAAAGGGAACTGGCCGCCAAAAAGGGCGTCAACCCCGTCCGCACCGCCATCGCCGTCGACGCCCTCGTTCCGGTGGTCAATCCCAGAAACGCCATCAGCGAACTCAGCCTCGAACAGCTCAAGGACATCTACACCGGCAAGATCGCCAACTGGAAGGAAGTGGGGGGGACCGACGCCAACATCGTGGTCATCTCCCGCGACACCTCCTCCGGCACCTACGAAACGTGGGAAGAAATGGTCATGAAGAAGGCCAAGGTCATGCCCAAGGCGCTGCTTCAGGCTTCCAACGGCGCGGTGGAACAGGCCGTCGCCAAGAACCCCAACGCCATCGGCTACGTGGGCCTCGGCTACCTCGCCCCGAGCATCAAGGGCCTGCGCATCGGCGGGGTCGCTGCTTCCGCCGACACCGCCCTGTCCAGGCAGTGGCCCCTCAGCCGCGAACTCTATGTCTTCACCAACGGCGAACCCGCCGGAGCCGCCGGCGCGCTGGTGAAGTACCTCCTCGACCCCGCCAAGGGCCAGAAGGCCGTCAAGGAAGTCGGCTTCGTCCCGCTGGCGAAGAAGTAAAAACGGGGGAAGAGTGGAGCCGTTCCGAGAAAGGCTCCTCCCCCCGACTTTCCCATCCTCTCATCCTCCCAAGACGTTTGGCTTCGGGGCGGCGGGCCGCGCGGCGGTCCCCGCCCCGAAGCGGGAACCTTTCGGAGCGGAGCCGGAACGGCTCGCGCCTCAGACGAGAAATCGGAGACTCCATGTCCAGAGAATTGAAGGAAACAACGATCCGGTGGCTGCTGACGGGCGTGGCCTTTGTATCGCTTCTCTCCCTTGCCTGCATCATGCTCTTCCTGTTCATGGAAGGGCTTCCGTTGTTTGCGGACTACCCCCTGTGGGATTTTCTGACGGGGAGTTTGTGGTATCCGACCTCCGATCCGCCTGAATTCGGCATCTTCTCCCTGATCGTAGGGTCGCTGGCGGTGACGGCGCTGGCGTCGTGCATCGCGGTGCCGCTCGGGATCATGACGGCGGCCTATCTGACCGAGATTGCGGCGAGCCGGACCCGGCGCATCGTCAAGCCGTTCATCGAGCTTCTGGCTGCGTTGCCGTCGGTCGTCATCGGTTTTTTCGGCATGGTCATCGTCGCGCCGTTCCTTCAGGACTGGTTCGGGGCGGATACCGGCCTGAACCTGTTCAACGCTGGGCTGATGCTGGCCTTCATGAGCGTTCCGACCATCTGTTCGGTGGCGGAGGACGCGCTGTTCGCCGTGCCCCGCACGCTGCGCGAGGCGTCTCTCGCGCTCGGGGCGACCCGTTGGGAGACGCTCGTCCGGGTGGTCATCCCGTCGGCCCTGTCCGGCATCGGCACCGCCGTGATGCTCGGCATGTCGCGGGCCATCGGGGAGACGATGGTGGTGCTCATGGTGGCGGGGGGCGCGGCCATCGTCCCGCTTTCGATTTTCGATCCCGTGCGGCCCATGCCCGCGTCCATCGCGGCGGAGATGGCGGAAGCGCCGTTCCGAGGTGATCACTATTTCGCTCTGTTCGCCACGGGCATCATGCTGTTTCTGTTTACCCTGACGTTCAACGCGCTGGCCTTCCGCATCGCGGAAAAGCACAAGCAAACCGGCTCCTCCAGCCTGTAGGTGCGCCATGACGACGATTACCTTCCGAAGCGACAACGCGGCGCGCCAGCGGTGGCAGGGACTCATGTTCGGTCTGCTCCGCGCGGCGGCGGCCATCAACATTCTGGCGCTGGTGGGCGTGTGCGCCTTCCTGATCTGGAACGGCAGCCCGGCCATCAGCTGGGAATTTCTGACTCAGGCGCCCCGCAGGATGATGACGGAGGGCGGCGTATGGCCCTGCATCGTGGGGACGTTCCTGCTGTCCTTCGGGGCCATGCTGCTGGCCTTCCCGCTCGGCGTGGCTTCGGCGGTCTATCTGCACGAGTATGGGAGCCGGGGCCGGTACACCCGCTATCTGCGTCTGGGCATCAGCAATCTTGCCGGAGTGCCGTCCGTGGTGTTCGGCCTGTTCGGTCTGGCGTTTTTCGTGACCTTTCTCGGGATGGGCGTCAGTCTGCTTGCCGGTGTGCTGACGCTGGCGGTCCTGACGCTGCCCGTGATCATCAACACGACGGAGGAGGCGTTGCGGCAGGTTCCCGACGCGTGGCGCGAGGCGTCTCTCGCCCTCGGCGCGACCCGCAGCCAGACCATCGGGCGGGTGGTGCTCCCCGCCGCCGTGCCCGGCATGCTGACCGGCGCGATCCTCGGCCTTGCGCGCGCCGCCGGTGAAACCGCCGCGATCATGTTCACCGCCGCCGTCTTTTACACGCCCAAGATGCCGGATTCGGTCTTCAGCGCGGTGATGTCGCTTCCCTATCACATGTACGTCCTCGCCACCGCCGGGACCGAGATCGAGAAGACCCGGCCCCTCCAGTACGGCACCGCCCTCATTCTCCTCGTCCTCGTTCTCGGCATGAACCTCGTCGCCATCATCATCCGCGATCGCATGCAGCGGAAGCGGTAGGAAAAAGGAAGATTGGGGGAAGGGAGGGAAAGCTTTTCTGAAGAAAAGCTTTCCCTCCCTTCCCCCAACCCCCCATCCCTCCCTTTCCAAAGACTTTCGACTTTATCGAATCCCTTTCGGCGGATTTTCGCGTGGGCCGAAGACCGGGCCGGGTGTCCTTTCTTAATCATAGGGAGAACGGGTACGATTCAAAGAAAAGAGGCGGGAACAGGTGCCCGCCTCTTCTCTTTGAGGAATTGTTTCTGATTGACTGCCCCTA
>CAUHBW010000191.1 GCA_959604115.1 uncultured Bilophila sp.
GCCTTTTTTCTTAGTTGGCGGTCTTCTTGCAGACCTCTTCAGCGATGGCGTTCGGCACCTTTTCGTAGTGGTGGAACTGCATCGTGAAGGTCGCGCGACCCTGAGTACGGGAGCGGAGGTCCGTGGCATAGCCGAACATTTCGGACAGCGGAACCTGAGCGCGGATGACCTGAGCGCCGGCGCGAGCTTCCATGGACTGGACGCGGCCGCGACGACCGTTGAGGTCGCCCATGACGTCGCCGAGGTAATCGTCGGGCGTCACCACTTCAACGTCCATGAAGGGCTCGAGCAGGGCGGGAGTCGCCTTCTGCATGGCATCCTTGATGGCCATCGAACCGGCCACGTAGAAGGCCTGTTCGGAGGAGTCGACTTCGTGGTAGGAACCGAAGACCAGATTGACCTTCACGTCCACAACCGGGAAGCCGGCGAGCACACCGGATTTCAGGGCGTCCTGAATACCCTTGTCGATGGAAGGAATGTATTCCTTCGGAATCACGCCGCCGGTGATCGAGTTGACGAACTCGTAACCCTTTTCGGGGTTGGGCTCGATTTCGATCACGCAGTGACCGTACTGGCCGCGGCCGCCGGACTGCTTCGCGTACTTGAGGTCGGACTTGCTGGGCTTGGAGATCGTTTCGCGGTAGGCAACCTGAGGCTTGCCCACGTTCGCGTTCACGTTGAATTCGCGAACGAGACGGTCGACGATGATGTCCAGATGCAGTTCGCCCATGCCCGCGATGAGGGTCTGGCCGGTTTCTTCGTTGCCCTTCACGCGGAAGGACGGGTCTTCCTTCGCCAGCTTGTTGAGGGCGGCGGAGAGGGCGTCGCGGTCGGTCTTCGTCTTGGGCTCAATGGCCACTTCGATAACCGGTTCGGGAATATCGAGGGATTCGAGCACGACGGGACGCTTTTCGTCGCAGATGGTGTCGCCGGTGGAAGCCAGCTTCATACCCACGAGAGCCACGATGTCGCCGGCACCGGCGGCCTTGATGTCCTCACGCTTGTTGGCGTGCATGCGGAGCAGGCGGCCAAGGCGTTCCTTTTTGCCGGTGTTGGAGTTGTACAGGGTCGTACCGGCTTCGATCACGCCCGAGTAGACGCGGAAGAAGGCCAGATGCCCGACGAAGGGGTCGGAAGCCAGCTTGAACACGAGACCGGCGAGCGGTTCCTTGTCGGAGCTGGGGCAGACGATTTCTTCGTTGGTGTCGGGGTTGTGGCCGATCATCTGGGGGATGTCCAGAGGAGACGGCAGGTAGTTGACGACCGCGTCGAGCAGCGGCTGCACGCCGATGTTGCGGAACGCGGTGCCGCACAGGACGGGCACGAGGCTCTGACGGATGGTGCCCTTGCGGATGCAGGAATTGATTTCCTCGACGGTCAATTCCTGACCATCAAGGTACTTCATCATCAGTTCCTCGTCTTCCTCGGCGACCGCTTCCATCATTTCGAAGCGCTTTTCTTCGTACAGATCCTTCAGTTCATCCGGGATTTCGCCGTAGATGACTTCAAGGCCCTTGGTTTCCTTGTCGAAACGGACGGCGCGGCCCTGAATGAGGTCGATGACGCCTTCGAACTTGTCTTCAGACCCGATCGGAATCTGGAGGCAGACGGGCTTCGCCTTGAGACGATCGTGGATCATCTGGACGCTGCGGAAGAAGTTGGCGCCGATACGGTCCATCTTGTTGATGAAGCAGATACGGGGCACGCCGTAACGGTTGGCCTGACGCCACACGGTTTCGGACTGGGGTTCCACGCCGGCGACGGCGTCGAACACGGCCACGGCACCGTCGAGCACGCGCAGGGAACGTTCGACTTCAATGGTGAAGTCCACGTGGCCGGGGGTGTCGATGATGTTGATCTGGTGGTTCAACCAGAAGCAGGTCGTCGCCGCGGAGGTGATGGTGATGCCACGTTCCTGTTCCTGTTCCATCCAGTCCATCGTGGCGCCGCCCTCGTGGGTTTCGCCAATCTTATGGTTCTCACCGGTGTAGTACAGGATACGTTCGGTCGTCGTGGTCTTGCCGGCATCAATGTGAGCCATGATGCCGATGTTCCGCATTTTGTCGATGGGTGCTAAGCGTTCCACTCTGTGTCTCCCCGACTACCAGCGATAATGGGCGAAGGCCTTGTTGGCTTCGGCCATGCGGTGGGTGTCTTCCTTTTTCTTCACGGCGCCGCCGCGGTTGTTGAAGGCATCCAGCAGCTCGGCGGAGAGCTTGTTGGCCATGCCTTTTTCACCGCGGGAACGGGCATACGTAATCAGCCAGCGGATGGAGAGCGAAACCTGACGGTCAGGACGCACTTCCATGGGCACCTGATAGGTGGCGCCGCCCACGCGGCGGGCCTTGACTTCAAGGTGGGGCTTCACGTTTTCGAGGGCCTTTTCAAAGGCGCGCAGCGCTTCTTCGCCGGTCTTTTCGGCGAGCACTTCGAGAGCGCCGTAGAAAATCTTTTCGGCGGCGCCCTTCTTGCCGTCATACATCAGACGGTTCACGAAACGGGCGGCGAGACGGCTGCCATAAATCGGATCAGGCAGAACTTCCCTTCTGGGGATAGGACCTTTACGGGGCATGAAAATTCTCCGGGTAACGCGGATGCGTTACGTCAGGGGTTGCAGTGCTATGCGGTTTCCCGACGCGGCGCGGAGCCGATCAGGCTGCCTGGGTGTGTTCCCACTGCGCCCTTCCCGTTGCGGGAGGGCATGGACGCGCACCCCTGGCATGACACTGTGACGCGAAAATTCGCAGAGACGGCCCACGGCCGCCAGACCTCTTGCCGGTTCCCGAGCCGAGCGGCTTAGGACTTCGGACGCTTGGCACCGTACTTGGAACGACGCTGACGGCGATCCTGCACACCGGAGGTATCCAGAGTACCACGGACGATGTGGTAACGGACACCGGGAAGGTCTTTCACACGGCCGCCGCGAATCATCACGACGGAGTGTTCCTGCAGGTTGTGCCCTTCACCGGGGATGTACGCGGTGACTTCGAGGCCGTTGGTGAGGCGCACACGAGCGACCTTACGCAGAGCCGAGTTAGGCTTCTTCGGGGTCGTGGTGTACACGCGGGTGCACACGCCGCGGCGCTGGGGGCAAGCCTGCAGGGCCGGGGTCTTTTTGTGCTTCACAACCTTCTTCCGCGCAACGCGGATAAGCTGGTTGATAGTTGGCATCTGTTTTCCTCCATAGGAGTGGGTGAATGTTCCGAAAGGAGTCATGGCTACACTGAATTGCCTTTGCTGTCAAGCCTGTTTGAGCATTCGGCCAGTCCTTTCGGCAAGCTCCGCACAAGAAGGACAAGCCTCTTCCCGCATGCACTTTCCGCCAGCCTATCTCCCCGTTATGTCCAATTGGCTTCATTTCGTTGTCAATCCGAAAGCATTTTCTTTTATGATTGTTCAAACAATGAATTGACTGTTCGCACAAACTCCACAGTATGTGAAAAAAGACTTTATACATGCTTCAAGAGAGGCTTTTCACATGTAAAAAAATCTTTTTTCACATGTCATCTATTTTGGAAAACACTCTTGACCTGCTGTATAAAACGCCATACGTTTTTGAAAAAAGGAACGGAACAGTTTTATTCCGTGCATCATCTTTTGTTTTCTTCATGCCCGGTTTTATGTTTCTTCTAAACAGTGGAGGATACCACAATGGCTATTGTTGAAAAAGTTGACGGCTTCTTTATTCCCAACGTAACGCTCATTGGTGTAGGCGCCGCCAAAGCCATCCCGGAACGCATCGTTTACCTGAACGCCACGAAGCCGCTTCTTGTCACCGACAAAGGTATCGTCCACACCGGCATCCTGAAGCAGATCACCGATATCCTCGACGATGCGGCGATGGAATACGCCATCTATGACGAAACCGTTCCGAACCCCACCGACATCAACGTCGCCGCCGGCGCGGAACTGTATAAGAAAGAAGAATGCGACAGCCTCATTTCCATCGGCGGCGGTTCCTCGCACGACTGCTGCAAGGGCATCGGGCTGGTCGTTTCCAACGGCGGCAAAATCCATGACTATGAAGGCGTGGACAAGTCCACCAAGTCCATGCCTCCCTACCTCGCCGTGAACACCACCGCGGGCACCGCCTCCGAAATCACCCGCTTCTGCATCATCACCGACAGCGCCCGCAAGGTAAAGATGGCCATCGTCGACTGGCGCATCACCCCGAGCGTCGCCATCAACGACCCGATCCTGATGGTCGGCATGCCCCCGGCCCTGACCGCCGCCACCGGCATGGACGCGCTGACCCACGCCGTGGAAGCCTACGTCTCCACCGGCGCCACCCCGCTGACCGACGCCTGCGCCGAAAAGGCCATCAAGCTGGTTTCCGAAAACCTGCGCCGCGCCGTCGCCAACGGCAGCGACATCCATGCCCGCGAAGGCATGTGCTACGCCCAGTACCTCGCCGGGATGGCCTTCAACAACGCCAGCCTCGGTCACGTGCACGCCATGGCTCACCAGCTCGGCGGCTTCTACAACCTGCCCCACGGCGAATGCAACGCCATCCTGCTGCCCATCGTGGAAGAGTACAACCTGCTCGCCCATGTTGAGAAATTTATCAACATCGCCAAGATGATGGATGAAAATGTGGACGGCCTGTCCAAGCGCGACGCCGCCGAACTCGCCATCGCCGCCATCCGCCGCCTGTCGCAGGACGTGGGCATCCCGTCGAGCATCACCGAGCTTGCCAAGCGGTACGGCAAGGAAGTCAGCCGCAGCGACATCCCCACGATGGTCGCCAACGCCCAGAAGGACGCCTGTGCGCTCACCAACCCGCGCAAGATGACCGACGCCGCCGTCCAGCAGCTTTACGAAGTCGCGTTCTAGGATCGGACCGCCGGGAGGCTTCTCCCGGCTCCGACGGCAAGCCTTTCGGCGGGAACATTCAGGGTTGTTCCCGCCACTCGCCCCACTCGGGCGGACGGCTGTTGCGAGGAGAAGAACGGAGGGAGCATTCCCGCGCCCCGATTCCCGAAAAGTCACCGGGGCTCCGTTCCTTGCTGTCCGACGGCAACCTCCGACGACGGACAGAGGACGTAAGGTAACCGTCCGTGACTCCAAACCGAAGAGGCCGGAAACCATATGGTTTCCGGCCTCTTCCCGTCCGCGGGGCGCCGGTCGCGCCCCGCTCGAAAAACGTCATTCGCTCTCGTGCTCTTCCGGGGAAACGGGTTCCACGATCACGCGGCGTATCTGCTTGGCGTCGGCTTCGTCCACGGTGAACCGCCAGCCGTCGCACTCGAAAATTTCTCCCTTTTCAGGAACATGTCCGGCCTCAAGGCACAGGTAGCCGCCGATGGTGTCCACCTCGTCGGCCTCCAGTCTGATGCCGAGTTCTTCAAGGTCTTCCAGATAGGCGCGCCCGGACAGGGCATAGCGCGACTCCCCAAGGGGGTGGATGTCCTCTTCCTTGGGCGCGTCGTGCTCGTCCTCGATGTCTCCCACGATTTCCTCAAGGATATCCTCGATGGTGGCGAGGCCGGACGTGCCGCCGTATTCGTCCACGGCGATGGCGATATGGTTCTTGCGGGCCCGGAATTCCTGAAGCAGCTCGCTCACGATCTTGGTTTCGGGTACAAAAAAGGGCGGACGCATGATTTCGTCCACCGGTGTGAGGTGCTTGGCGGGATCGATGAGAAGGCTGATGAGATCCTTGGCGTAGGCGATCCCGATGATGTTGTCGCGCGTGTCCTTGTAGATGGGCAGTCTGGAGTGTCCGGTTTCCAGAATGCACTGCGCCACCTCGCTCACGGGAGCGCCCGTAGGCATACAATCGAAATCAGTCCGCGGGGTCATGATGTCCTGCACCTGCACATCGTCAAGGCGCAGAATGCTCAGGATCATGGAGCCTTCGGCGATGTCCAGTTCGCCTTCGTTCCGGGCTTCCATGACCGCCTGTTCAAGCGAATCGCCGGAACGGCCGCCGAACAGGCCGCAAACCCTGCCCCACAAACTTTTGTCCGTACTTCGGTCCAAGCGTATCTCCTCAGGTAACCGGTGAGGGGACGGCGGCGTTCCTGCCTCGGCAGGGGTTGCGCCACAAACCCCGAATCATGACTCTTGCCTTACACTATTCCCAGTCGTTTTGCTACCGGGCGACGTCCCTCGGACGTCTTTCCCGTCGGCGGATGGCCCGGCATGCGCTTTTGTTTATAGCCATTCCCCGTTCGATACGCAACGCCCTCCCCGCCTTTCCCAAACGCTACGCCTTGCGCTTGAACATCCAGATCGCGCACAGCATCGACACGGCGGAGATGGCGGCGATCCGCGCGCTGCTGTCCAGCGCGGCGCTCATGGTGATGTCCTTGAGGAACAGCCCCTGCAAGATCACGATGAAGTGCCGCAGCGGGTTGAGCTGGCTCAGGTTCTGTAAGAACATCGGCATGTTGTTCACCGGCGTCATGAATCCCGAAAGCAGGATGCACGGCACGGCCAGCGTGAAGCACCCCAGAAACGCCTGCTGCTGGGTGGAGGCGAACGACGAGACCATGAGCCCCATGCTGCTGACCGAAAGCGAGAACAGCAGCATGGTCACGTACAGCACCAGCACCGATCCCACGAACGGCACGTCGAAGAACCAGATCGTGGAGAAAAAGAAGATGGTGCCGTGGACCAGCCCGACCACGCAGCCGGGGATGAGCTTTCCGAAGGCGATTTCCACGGGGCCGGCGGGCGAGACGAGCATCTGGTCGAAGGTGCCGAGTTCGCGTTCCCGCGCCACGGTCAGGCCGGTGATGATCAGGCCCATCATAAAATTGATCGTGCCGATCAGATTCGGCAGGATGAACCAGCGGAAGTCGAGATTCGGGTTGAACCAGTTCAGTTCCTCGACCTCCACGCTCACGGGCTTCGCGGTCAGGAAGGCCGGGGTCGCCGTGGCCACGCCCTGCACGATCCGCTGGACGTATTGGGTGAGGATCTGGGCGGTATTGGATCGCCTGCCGTCCAGCAACAGCTGTACTTCGGCGGGGTCGCCCCGCTCCACCTTCGCGGAGAAGTCGTTCTGAAAGTGCATGACCACGAGCACCTTCTGCCGGTTGATGGCCTCCTCCGCCGCCTTCGGGTTGTCCTCGAAGGTGATGCGGCGGAAGGTCGTGGAACCGCGCAGGCGGCTGATGATCTCCTGGCTCCAGTAGCCCGAATCCTCGTTGATCACGACCACGTCCACATTCCTGACGTCCATCGTGGCGGCCCACGCGAAGATGAATATCTGGATCACCGGCGGGATCAGGACCATGAACCGGCTCTGCCGCGTGCCCATCAGCACCAGCAGTTCCTTTCGGGCTATCGCAAGAATGCGGCGTACTGTCTGCAACATAAAGGATGCCTCCGGCGGCAAGGGTGGCTGCGGCCCCCCTTGACCCCCTGCCGGGGGGTAATGCTTCCCCCCGGACCCCATCGAAGCCTGTTGGGGCTATTGCGCTAACCGGTC
>CAUHBW010000192.1 GCA_959604115.1 uncultured Bilophila sp.
CCCACCCCTTTTCCTTCAAAGACTTTCGACCTTATCGAATCCCTGACGCACGCTTTCCCGCGGCATCAGAACAAAGGCCGTCCGAACGCTGTTCAGACGGCCTGTCATTCAGGAAGGGGCGTTTCGATGAAAGAGCCCTTCCGTTCCCGCTTGTCCGTTAAAAGCCGATGGTCCTGCTTGCGCCCCACGTGATCGCGGGATGCTTGGGATCGGCGTTCCAGAGCACTTCGCGCACGGTCATCTTCCGGGCGTCGGTATCAAGGCTCACCAGCTGGAACGAAAGGCGTTTTTCGTCCTTGCCGGACTCGTTGCCCTTCATGGGGGAGTCCACGCGGAACACGGGCATGGCGATGTCGTTGTCCGGGCCGCCCCACGTGTAGAATTCGTTGTAGTTCTCGTTGCCGTGGAAATACGCGACGATGGCGGGATGCTTCTTGAGGAACGCCGCCAGCTCCCGGTGTTCCCTGACCGGAATTTCCTTGGACGTGGAGACGCTGGACACGTCGGAAACCAGATTCTCGAACTTGTCCTTCGCGTTGATGTCCCCGGAACCGTGAGGATTGACGAGGTGCTTGGCCTCGATGTCCGGCTGGTCATGGGTGAACAGCAACACCGGCTCCCCGGAGGGAACCTTGGACAATTGGCCTTCAAGCCATGTCCGGGCCGCGCCGTCGGGCCACATCTGCACGAAAAGCAGACGCACGCCGCCGTATTCGCGGTTCAGAAAGACCTTGTCCCGCTTCACGTCGAAGGTTTCGGGCGTCAGCGAAGCCTTGTTCGCGCGATTGTACATGGCGAGCAGCGAACCGTTGTCCTTCGCCGGAGTCATCGCCCTGTAGAACCCCACGGCGTTGGTCACGTCATGGTTGCCGGGGATGGCCAGCACGTCGGCCTTCCTTCCCGCGCGGTTCGTGATCGATACGCCGTCGACGTACTGCTTCTCGAACAGATTCCAGCACTCCGCCGCAGAGGGGATCAGGCGTTCGTCGGTGCCCTCCATGCGGTTGGCGATGTCGCCGGTGGAAATCACCGCGTCGGCCCATCCCACGGTCTGGCCCGCCCGGACGCCTCCGTCCTCGGGAAGCGTAATCCCCGGAAGCGCGTTGATGGCCTGCACCATCGCCGCGTTGACCTCGCGCGAGGAAACCTTGTCCAGCCCCCGAAACGCCTTGCGGATGATCCCGTAATGCTGGTCGGACGTGTATACCAACTGAACCCATTCGGCCCGTGCGGGCGCGAGCAGGCTCAGCAGCAGAAGCAGAGCGACCACAACGCTCAAGATGCCCTTGTTCACCAGCCTGCCGGAAACGCGATACGTCATGTTGTTCTCCCGATAAAAAAATGGCCCGTCGTTAGAGACAGGCCAACGGATACGCTCCTTCCGTGACGCTTTGGCGACGGAGGCGCGCCGTTTCGTGAAAACGCGCCTCCCCCGTCAGCGAACGTCATTCCGCCGCGTAGCCCTGCGCCTCCGCAAGCCCGAGAATCGTATTGGCGTAGATGTCGATGCGGTTGTAGCTCTTGATCACCTTCTGTTTCTGGGCGCGGGTGGCGGCCTTGTTCCAGCCGTGTTTCGCGAGGTAGTTGGACAGGCTCGCCACGGCGTCGGGCACGGTGAACAGATTGACCACGCCGTCCCCGTCGCCGTCGGCGCCGTAGTGGTCGATGTTGGTGGGCATGAACTGGCACATCCCGATGGCCCCGTAGATCGACCCCGGTATGACCAGCGGGTCCTCACCGGACGAACGGAGGTTTTTCAGCAGGGCCACGAGTTCCTTGTAGGCCCAGTCCGAACGCTGCTCCATGCGGGTCTGAATCCACCCGAGCCGGTCCGGGGCCGAGGCTCCGGGGAGCTTCGCCACATAGCCGGAAATGGCTTCGGGACGGCGCGCCGAGGCCATGCTCGCCAGCGTGTAAAACGCCTTTTCCTTGCCCAGAAACGTCCCAAGACGGGTTTCCACGAACAGGAGCGAAACGGCGATCTGGCGGGGCACGCCGGACGTGCGCTCGGCATACTCGAACGCGGCCTTGTTGGCCTCAAGGAACGCCCGGCATTTTTCCACGTTTTCCGGCGTGATCACCCCGGCGTACACCAGCGGCTTCGGCTTGGACGGCGTCGTCGGCTTCACGGGCCTTGTCGGTTTCGGGGCGAAGGCCCGGGTGTACAATTCCTTGATCTTGCGGCCCATCGGATTCTGCGACGGCATGCCCATCGAGGCGAACAGCACCGGCAAATCCGGCCCGTCCAGCCCGTCCGCGCGCAGACGCTGGTACAACGGCACCCATTCCGCCGGGATCGTCCCGGTGGTGTAGCCGCCCTGATAGGACGGGAACCGGGGAGCCTGCCGCGCCGGCTGCCCCGCATCCGGCTGGGCGTACACAATGCGGTTCTGACCGCATCCCGAAGCCGCCAGCGCCAGCAAAAGCAAAACGGCGCACAGGCCGCGCCGCATCACTGAACTCTTCAAAAGCTCGTCTCCTGTTGTTGAAGATCGGGAAAGAGGACTTATCTCCTTCCCCAAACCTGCCGGGGCGGCTCGCCCCCTCCCCAAACGTTTCCCTTTGCAGAATCCCTGCCCCCCGCGTTCCCGGATGCCTTTTCAGGCTGCGGGGAAAGCGGCGGGCAGGGATTCGATAAGGTCAAAGTTTTTGCGGGTGGGGGTCCGGGGGCGGACGCATTTTTAAAAAATCGCCCTCCCCCGGTTTTCTTTTCGGCCTACACGTTCTGCAAAACCCACGACACCCTGCCGAGGATACGCTCCGGGCAATCCTGCGGAAGCAGGGCCACGCCGGGGTGGGCGGGCTGCTCCGTCCGAAGGAGGAACCGGTCCTGATCGCCGTCGAGAAAGAGACGCTTGAGCGCCACGCCCTCGTGCGGCATGTATACGGCGTAGATCTCGCCGGAAATGGGATGCGTGCGCGACGTGTCCACCCCGACGTGGGCGCCCCGGCGGATCAGCGGGGCGAAGGAGTCCGACTCGATGCGGAACACCATCGTCTGCGCGTTGACGTAGGACTGCGGCAAGGCGATCTTGCCGGAAGTCTGCAATTCGGGAGCGGGCTGCCCCTCTTCATAGGCGCACTCGGTGGAGTACACCTTGACCAGACTGCTGATGGCGTTGGGGTCCGCGTAGTGGGCGGGTTCCTCATGGAACCCTTCCGGCGGCCCTTCGACCGGCGTGTACACCTGATCAATCTTCAGAAACATGGGGCCCGTGCCGCTCTTGATCCAGTCCGGGTTGAGCCCGAACTTCTCGAACAGCTTCATATACCAGTCGGAAGGGATTGAATTCCGACGTTTCGCGTCCGAAATGCTCGACTGCCGGATTTCAAGCACGGCCGCCAGTTCCGTCTGGGTTCTGGCATTTGTCGCACAACGGATGCGGTCATACACTTCCTGAAAAAACGTCATTGAAGTAACTCCATACCCCCGGGGTTATCTGATGGGGGCGAGGAAAGGATCATCATTGGTAATCACGATGCGGGTATTTTGCTCGAAGCTCTTCTTGAGTGCCTCAAGCCCGCGCTGAAACTTGTAAAAGTTCGGATCGCGGGAAAAGGCTTCCGCAAAGACCCGTGCTGCCGTAGCGTCGCCCTCACCGCGAATGACGGATGAACGGCGATTTGCCTCTGCCAATATGACGGCCCGTTCCCTGTCAGCGTCGGAACGGAGTTTGGTCGCTTCTTCGACACCTTCGGAACGGTACTGCTTGGCCTGACGCTCGCGCTCGGCCCGCATTCTTCCGAAAATGGCCCGCTGGTTCTCGGCGGGCAGGTCGGTGCGCTTGATGCGCACGTCGACCACTTCAATACCGTATTCCTTCATGATGTCGGAAGCGCGGCGGGTCACGTCGGCCATGATGCCGCTGCGTTTGCTCGAGACGACCTCGGTCAGGCTGTGCCGACCAACCTGGGCGCGCAACTGGGAATAGACGACGTCGTCAAGACGGGCCTGCGCCCCCGGAATCGTGCGCACCGATCTGTAGAACTGCAAGGGATCGATGATCCGCCATCGAGCGTAGTTATCGAGAACTATGGTCTTTTTGTCGCTGGTCAAGGCCTCTGCGGCCCTGGCTTCATAATCTAATACGCGGGCGTCGAAACGGACCACGGTTTGAATGAGCGGAATCTTGAAGTGCAGGCCGGGGCCGTACACCTTGTCCACGGGATCGCCGAGCTGAATGACCAGCGCCTTTTCTGTCTGGTTGACCACAAAGACGCACTGCGAACCGATCAGCACCAGCACGATGACGAGTCCGATCAAAAAGGGAAAACGCTTTTCCATCAGTTGTTCCCCCTCGGGCTGCTCAGGGTTGCTTCCGGATGCCGCATTTCGGAAGAGGATTGCGGGACGATCTTCGCGGCGGACGGCGCGGACTGCATGAGCGGCAGCAACGGCAGCGCACGGTCGGCGGCGTCCTTCGGGAGAATGAGCTTGTCCATGCCGGGACGGCTGAGAATGTCTTCCATGGCTTCAAGATACAAACGCTGCTCCGTGACGTCCTTCGCCTGCTCGTACTCCTTGAGGAGCGCGAGGAAGCGGGCGGCTTCGCCCTCGGCATTGCGGATGCGGGTTTCCCTATAGGCCTGCGCCTTGTTCTCCACCTCGGCGGCGAGACCGCGCGCCTTGGGGATGAGCTCGTTGCGGTAGGCTTCGGCTTCGTTGATGATGCGGCTCTTGTCCTCTCGCGCGCTGGCGACGTCCTTGAAGGCGTCGCTGACTTCCTTGGGCGGATGCACGTCCTGCAGCTGGACCGCGATGACGCGCACGCCGACCTTGTAGCGGTCGAGGATTTCCTGAAGCAGCTGCGTGGCCTCGGTCTGGATTTGCAGCTTGCCGTCGGTCAGGGCCGAGTCGATGAGGCTGTTGCCGATGACTTCGCGCATGGCGGCCTCGGCGGCGTTCTTGACCACGGCGGCCTGATTCGTCACATTGAACAGGTATTCCACCGGGTTCTTGATCTGGTACTGCACGCTGAACTGCACGTTGACGATGTTCTCGTCGCCCGTGAGCATGGAAGCCTCTTCGGGCAGGGAGCGGTTCGCGCCCTGCTGGAACGTGCGGCCCTGCGCGACGGACCGGAAGCCCACCTCCACGCGCTGGACCTGCGTGACCTTGGGCTTGTAGACGGTTTCTATGGGGAAAGGCAGGGCGTAATGCGGCCCGGCGCCGACCGTACGCACGTACTTGCCGAAACGCAGAACCACGCCCTCTTCATCGGGATTGACGATATAGATGCCGGAAAGCAGCCATACGCCGACCAGCGCGAGGAGGATCCACTTGACCTTGCCGCCGGAAGGCGTGGAGAGGTGGGGCAAACGCTTGAAGGCGTCGGACAGCTTGTCGTAATCCGGCCCCTTTCCGCCGCCGTCGTAGGACGGTTCCTGATCCTTGTTGTTGCCGTTATTGCCGTTGTTGTCGGTATTGTTACCCCAGTTCTGCCTCTGCCGCTTCTCTTGGAGCTTGTCCCAGTCCCAGTTCATCAAGGTTCCTTATTATGGCCAGAAAAACTCCTCCGTGCCGGAACACGCGAGGCGCTCCGGCACGACCGGGCATCGCAGGCTCCCTTCGGAGGGGGGCAAATCCACCCTTCCGGACGGGAACCGACTCTGCGCGGCCGTCGTTCAGGAATGGACTCAGAGTGTCTAAAATATAGGTCATTCAGCACAGCCGGTCAAGTTCACTTAGTTTTTTTCTTGTAAAAGCACTACGTTCCCGACATAGGCTCTCCTGTGAGCAGAAAAGGACGCAATGCCCCGGCGCCACTCTGCGAAAGCGCTCCTCCTTCTCATTTGCGGATGGGGGCCGGGTCTGCTATAATTATTTAAGACGGTAAAAACGTCTTATACTTCTCATCGGCGCTCCGCTTCGGCAGTTCCAATACGGCCGCGCGCGTGCGCAAAGCATCGCGGAACACGTCCGCAGGCACCGCAGTTCCCGTTTGCGGGCATGCAACGGACGCCACCGCATCCGGAGGAAAAATGAACGCAGGCAATGTGTTTCGCGCCTATGATATCCGTGGTGTCGTCGACAAGGACTTCAACGCCGAATGGGTAACCCATCTTGGGAAAGCCTGCGGCACCTATCTGGGCGGAAGAGGCATCCGCAGCTCGGTCATCGGCTACGACTGCCGTCACTCCTCGCCCGCCTACCACGACGCCATCGTGGAAGGGCTCCTGTCCACCGGCGTGGACGTGGTAAGCATCGGCATGGTGCCCACCCCGGCGCTCTATTTCGCGGTCAAGCACCTCAACCGGCAGGGCGGCATCATGATCACCGCCAGCCACAACCCGCCGGAATACAACGGGTTCAAGGTCTGGGCCGGACAGTCCACCATCCACGGCGAAGAAATCCAGAAAATCCGCGCCATCTTTGAGGAAGGCTCGTTCGCCAGGGGATCGGGGACGGCTTCCCGCCTCGACATCATCCCCACCTACAAGGAAGACATCCTCGGCCGCTTCAAACTGGCCCGCACGGTCAAGGTGGTGCTCGACGGCGGCAACGGCGCGGGCGGCGAAATCTGCGCCGACATCCTCACGAAACTCGGCGCGACGGTCGTTCCCATGTTCTGCGAACCGGACGGCGACTTCCCCAACCACCACCCCGATCCGGTGGTGGAAGCCA
Organism: uncultured Bilophila sp.; assembly: GCA_959604115.1. Taxonomy (GTDB): domain Bacteria; phylum Desulfobacterota; class Desulfovibrionia; order Desulfovibrionales; family Desulfovibrionaceae; genus Bilophila. Next base: position 6,626 of record CAUHBW010000192.1, read on the forward strand.
ACATGGAGGCGCTCAAGGCGCGCGTGAAGGCGGAGAAGGCCGACCTCGGCATCGGCCTTGACGGCGACGCCGACCGCCTCGGCATCGTCGATCCCGAGGGCCGTCTCCTCTTCGGCGACGAGGTGCTCTCACTCTACGCCCGCGAGCTGCTAACCCGCAAGCCCGGTTCCACGGTCATCGCGGACGTGAAATGTTCCAGCCGCCTTTTCAACGACATCAAGGCGCACGGCGGAAACCCCATGATGTGGACCACCGGGCACTCCATCATCAAGGCCAAGATGCAGGAAGTCGGTTCGCCGCTGGCGGGCGAAATGTCCGGGCACATGTTCTTCGCGGACAACTGGTACGGCTTTGACGACGCGATCTACGGTTCCGCCCGGTTCGTGTCCCTCTTCGCCGCGCAGGACAAGCCCATGACCGAGCTTCCCGGCTGGCCCCCGTCCTTCGCCACCCGAGAAATCAACATTCCCTGCCCCGACGCCGCGAAATTCGCCGTGGTCGAAAAGGTCAAGGCCCATTTCCGCGCCCTCTACGACACCATCGAGCTGGACGGCGCGCGCGTGAACTTCCCCCACGGCTGGGGCCTCGTCCGCGCGTCCAACACGCAGCCCGTCCTCGTCACCCGCTTCGAGGCCGACAGCGCCGAAGCCCTCGCCGCCATCCGGGAGGAGATGGAAACGCCGCTGAAGAAGTGGATCGAGGAGGCCGAGGAGAAGTAAGATATTGGAGGGGGGAAGGGGGACCTTTCTGGAGAAAGGTCCCCC
>CAUHBW010000193.1 GCA_959604115.1 uncultured Bilophila sp.
CCCTTCTGAAGAAGGGCTTTCCCTCCCCCGCGCCCCCACCCTCCCAAGGCTTTCGTGTTTTGGGATGGGGATGCGCCGAGTCCGTTTCCGTCTGAATCCGGGACTTCCTCGGCGCCGCCTCCCCCACCAGTCGGAGTTTTTGCGGGAGGGGGTTCGGGGGAGGGAGCTTTTTGCAAAAGTACCCTCCCCCGTCCCGGACACCATCACCAAGGAGTTTTCATCATGACCGACATGGATTGGCTCATGTACGCGAATATCGCGGTGTGGATCGGACTGGGCGCGTACCTCGCGTTCCTGCTCCGCAATCAAATCGCCCTCAACCGCCGGCTGGCCCAGTTGGAGACGCTCAGCAATGACCGATAAGACCTTCACTTCGAGCCGCCGCGCTATCCTGATCGTGGTCGCCGTCGCCATACTCGTGCTCCTCGCGTCCACGCTGTCGTACTTCGCCGAGAACCCCAGTCTGGTTTCGCACAACACCGTGGGCAGCGCCGCGCCGTCCGAAAGCCCCAGCGGGACGCCTTCCGCCGAAGGCATGAACGAGGCCACGCAGCAGCACATCATGGCCCTGATGCAGAAGCTCCAGCAGAACCCCACGGACCTTGAGGCCCTCATCGGACTCGCCGAACACTTCATGGGCATGCAGGAATGGCAGAAGGCCGAAACCTTCGCCCTGCGCGCCGTGGTCGCCGCGCCCAACGAGACGCAGCCGCTGTACATGCTCGGCATCATCCAGCACAGCCAGAACCGCAACGCCGAAGCCGCCGCCAGCCTCGAAAAGGTCGTCGCCGCCAAAGACGATCCCTCCGTGCGCTACAGCCTCGGCATCCTCTACGCCTACTACCTCAACCAGCCGGACAAGGGCCTCGAACACCTCCAGAAGGCGCTCGCCAACCCCGCCGCCCCGGACGATCTCAAGAAGGCGATCGCCGACGAAATCGGCAACATCAAAAAGCACAAGGAACACGAACAGCAGAAGGCCCAATAGCCTCCGAAACGCAACAGGCCGACCTTCCTTCACGGGAACGCCGGCCTGTTTTCGCGGGCGGAAACAAGTGCCGAATACAAAAAACCCTCCCGCGACGGGAGGGTTTCTTCATGCCAAAAAGGGTTTCGAACAAGCCGAAACGGGAAGGGCGGAACGATCAGGCCCCGCAGGATTTCTGACGCTGGCAGGAGCGCAGCTGCAGCTCCAGAACGATCAAGCGTTCGTAATCCTGAACGGGAACCACCGGTTGCTGGTATTCGGCGCGCAGGGCGCTCTCGATCTGCTGGGTTTCCTCCCAGAAGTCGAGCAGCTCCTCATCCGCCAGATTCTTGATCTGGACGTTGAACGGCGCGTCATCAGCGGGATTGAGGCGAGTGGCCATAGAGACTCCTTGTCACGGCGTGTCGCGGACGCGCGTACAGCCTGACGGCATCGTTATCTTCATGTTTACGGGCAGAGTATAAGAACAAACCCGTTGGCTGGCAAGCGACTCCGGCGTCTCCGTGCGCCTCTCCGCCCGTCAAAGGCGAGCAGCGCGAGACGCAATCCCGCGGAAACCGAATGACATTTATGTCAAAAACGGATTTTGGCGGACCTTTTCAAAAAATCATGCCTCAACAAGGGGATACTGTACAACATATTGATATACCATCTTATTTATCCAAAAACGCTGCGAGCGTCGGAGCCCCCTCTCCAAAAAGGCGACAAGTTTCGGGGAAAAAGCCCGCCAACGCTCTTGACAGCGGGGGCAAGGCGTTAGATGAACATCGAACGCCTTGCGAAAATCACACGCTCCGAGGCTTTTCTTTTTTGTTCGAGGATAGAGGATACCATGTCTGAAAAAAAACTCGTTGTCGCTGTTGTGGGTGCTACCGGCGCCGTCGGTCGTGAAATGCTCAAGACCCTTGAAACCCGGAACTTCCCCGCCACTGAGGTCATTCCCTTCGCCTCCGCCCGTTCCGCCGGGACCAAAGTCCCGTTCGGCGATTCCGAACTGGTCGTGCGCGAACTGAAGGAAGATGTGTTCGACGGCATCGATATCGCCATCTTCTCCGCCGGCGGTTCCACTTCCGAGAAGTACGCCCCTCACGCGGCGGCGGCGGGCTGCATCGTCGTCGACAACTCCAGCGCATGGCGCATGGACGACCGCTGCCCGCTGGTCGTGCCCGAAGTCAACCCCGATGCGCTGGAAGCCCACAACGGCATCATCGCCAACCCGAACTGCTCCACCATCCAGATGGTCGTGGCGTTGAAGCCCATCCATGACGTGGCGGGCATCCGCCGCGTGGTGGTCTCCACCTATCAGGCCGTTTCCGGTTCCGGGCAGAAGGGCATCAACGAACTCGAAACGCAGGTCCGCCAGATGTTCAATCTGAAGGAACCCGAAGTGAACGTGTATCCTCACCGCATCGCGTTCAACTGCATCCCGCACATCGACGTCTTCCTGGAAAACGAATACACCAAGGAAGAAATGAAGATGGTCAACGAGACCGTCAAAATCATGTGCGACCCGAACGTCAAGGTGACCGCCACCTGCGTGCGCGTGCCCGTGTTCTACGGCCATTCCGAATCCGTGAACATCGAAACCGAACGCAAGCTCTCCGCCAAGGAAGCCCGCGCCATCCTCGCGCAGGCCCCCGGCATCCGGGTGTACGACAACCCCGACGAAAAGATGTATCCCCTCGCCATCGACGCCGCCGGCGAAGACGACACCTACGTGGGCCGCATCCGCGAGGACGACACCATACCGAACGGCCTCAACATGTGGATCGTCGCGGACAACATCCGCAAGGGCGCCGCGCTCAACGCCGTCCAGATCGCCGAAGAGCTGGTCCGCCGCAACCTGCTCGGCGTAAAGGACCGCACGGTCTTCATCCAGAAGTAATACCGGTTCCCGCGAACCGTCTTTCCGATTGGGGCATCCGGCTGGCCGGGTGCCCCAATCTGGTCTTTTCCCCCGGAAGACGCTATACCGAGGGCAGGTTCATCCCACCCTCGAAATGTCATCAGAGAGGCTTGCCATGATTCCCGTACTGGATGCGAACGCATGGATCGAAAAGCTCCGGGAACTCGAACGTCCCGGCGCGGACAACATTCTGGCCTTTTACGAACACCGGTTCGGAGCCATCTGCCGCGACGCGCGGCTGATGCTCGCCCCGCTCGACGATCATCTGGTCCACCGCGGCGACGGCGTCTTTGAAACCATCCGCTTCACCGAGCGCAAGGTCATCCATCTCGACGCGCACCTGCGGCGGCTCGCCAACTCCGCCGCCGGGCTGTCGCTGACGCTCCCCTGCCCCGTCGAGCGCATCCGCGAAATCGTCCTCGCCGTAGCCAAGGCGGGCGACGAGCCGGAAGGCAACATCCGCATCCTGTCCGGACGCGGCCCCGGCGGTTTCGGTATCGGCCTCAGGGAGTGCCCCGAATCCAGTCTGTACATCGCGGCCTACCGGGTTCCGGTCCGCACGGAGGCGTGGTACGACAAGGGCCTCACCGCCTTCCGCAGCGACGTGCCCGTGAAGCCCGCCATGTTCGCCCGCCTCAAGACGACCAACTACCTGTCCGCCGTCTTCATGACCCTTGAGTCCATGCAGAAGCACATGGACGTGGCGTTGACCTTCGACGCGAACAACTGCCTGACCGAAGCCGCCATCGCCAACGTCGCGGTGGTGGACGCCAAGGGCGCGCTGGTGCTTCCCGAATTCAAGAACGCGCTGGTCGGCACCGTGGCGACCAAGGCGATGGAACTCGCCAAGGCGTTCATGCCCGTGGAGGTGCGTCCCATCCCGCAGACGGAACTGGCCTCCGTCCGCGAAATGATGATTCTCGGCACCGCGCACGAATGCGTCGGCGTCACCCATTTCGAAGGCCGGCCCATCGGCGACGGCAAGACCGGCCCCGTGGCCCACAAGCTCCGCAAGCTCATCCGCGAAGACCTTCTCGCCGGCGGCGAGGCGTTCTAGAACGAATTCCCCTCTGAACTGAAGGCCACTCGCTTCATCGGGGGACAGGACAAAAACAAAAGGGCGGGGAACGTTCCAAAGAACGCTTTTCCCGCCCTTTCCTGTTTGTCGACGCGGTTCACATCGTCTCTTCGTTCTTTTCTTCGACCGTATCGAATCCCTCACGGCTTCCCCGGAAGGAAGAACGTTTCCTCGCGATGCCGAAGCCCGGGACGGAACCCCGCCGCGCCGGAGCACGGGAAAAATCAGTCCTCCCCGCGTGATACTAGTGGCATTCCCCCATCTCCCCTCCTAAGATGAATAAAAAAGGAGGGTTGACATGCTCAAACGTGCCTTGTGCGCCGCATTTGCGGCCGCTGTTCTGGTTTCGTTTTCCGTTCCGGCATTCGCCGGTTCCCACCATTACAAGATGCGCGTCCGCGGCACCGTGGAAAGCGTTGACGCCGCCCAGAAAACGTTCACGGTGAAGGACCGCGAAGGCAAGGCCCTCACGTTCCGCGTGGACGACCGCAGCGAATTTGAACTGGAATTCAAGGACAAGCGCGATCAGGACGTGCCGTTCAGCGAATTGAAGGCCGGCGACCGGGTCAAGGTCAAGGCCTTCCGGGGCGAGCCGCCGCACCTCGTGGATGATGTGGACATCTACCGGTAAACCGGCTTGCGCCGGCTGATGAAAAAGGGGGAGCGGCAACGCTCCCCCCTTTTTTCATGTCCGCTGTTCGCCGCCGGAGCTTCCGGGACGTCCCGGCCGAACCGGCATTTCACAAAGCAATCAATGAAGCAACTCCGGGCAAGGCAAGACGTCGCCTCTTCCGATGCGCCCAGAAGGTCCGGAAGCTCCACGCCTGCCCGGTCTCGACATCTTGGCCCCATACACCCAAAGAAAATGTTCTCCGGACCAGCCTGCCCCCTGCCCTACAGCATCAGCTCCCGGTACAGCGCCATATAGCGATCCGCCATGCGCCGGTCGGTGAAGTCGAGGACGGAACGGCTGCCCGCTTCGACGAGGCGGCGGCGCAGATCGGCGTCGAGGAGGCACCGCTCCATCGCGTCGGCGAGCGACACGGGATCGCCAGCCACGGCGAGCAGACCGTTTTCCTCCCCGCGCACCAGCTCCTGATTGGAAACGAGGTCCGAGCAGATGACCGGCACGCCAGTCACCCAGCCTTCCTTGATCGCTCCGCTGCTGCCCTCGCCGTCCACGGACGGCACCACCAGCGCGTCGCCGTCCGGCAGCATGTCCACGCTGTCCCGGCGGCCCGGCAACTCAAGCAGCCCGTCGACGCCGAGCGATTGCGCCTCTTCCCGGATCGGACCGAACAGCGGGCCGTCGCCTACGATGCGCACACGCCACGGCGGCAGGCCGCGCCCGCGCAGTTCCGCCATTGCCCGGACGAGCACGCCATACCCTTTCTGCGGCGTGAACGCGCCGATGCTCTGGAACAGAAACGGGCCGCCGGAGCGTTCCGAGCGCGGATGGTAACGGTCAGGATCGATGCCCGAATGGATGGCGCTGACGCGGAAGGCCGGAATCCCGGCACGGATCATCCCGTCCGCGATGTCCCGGCTGACCCCGACCACGGCGTCGGCCACCCGGTACTTCCACGAACGCAGGCCCGGACGCAGGGGATACGACACCCGGCGGCTGTGGATCAGCCTGACCTTGCCGTGCAGCAGCTTGTAGACCGCACCGAAGGTGGCGGCGTTGGCGTCGTGCGTGTGCACGATGTCCACGCGCCGACCGTCCAGCATCCGATCCAGCCGGGCGTACAGAAACGGGTTCGCCGGGGACCGTCCCGGAAGCGCCAGCAGGGGCAAGCCCTCATCACGCAGCAACGCCGCCAGCTTCCCGTCTCCGGGACAGGCCGCCAACGGCTCGATGTCGGCGGAACGGGCCAGCGCACGGGCCAGATAGTAGACCTGCCGCTGTCCGCCCCGAAGTTCCATCCCGAAATCCAGCAAGAGTACGCGCATACCCGTCTTCCACTCAAAAAATCGTTAGCCGGTTCCACCTCGCGGCGGCCCAGTCTTCCACCCACAGCACGTATCCGCATCGAACACGTTCGTATCCGATCTTCTTTGCCCCAACGCGGCAGGGACTCCCGCCGCGCCACCTCCCCACCAGTCGAACGCCTTGGGGGGATAGGGTAAAGGGATGGGGAGAGGGAAGCCCTTCCACAGAAGGCTCCCTCCCCCCCTCGATTTCTTACATCTGCGGACGTTCGTAGCCGGGAAGGACGACGGACGCGGCGTCCATCTGTCCCTGCCCCTTGGGACAGTTGCTCTGGAGCACGCAGATTTCGCAGCCGCCCTTGAAGGGGTAGTGCGTCACCACGGCGTAGCGGCGGGACAGGACGGGATCCTTGTCGTTGCTGTAGGGGATGCCCTCAGCCTCCAACGCCTCGCGCAGGGCGGCGGTGGGCTTCGGAGCGGGAGCGCAGCCCGCGTCCTCGACTTCGGGGATCACGGCATGCACGGCGGCCATGCACAGGGTCTGCGCCAGCGCGTTGAACAGGAAGGCGTTGGACGGCGAACTGTCCCACGCCTTGTCCACTTCCTGCTCCACCGTTTCGTCGAGGGCGACGAGCAGGTACTTGATCTTGCCGGTGTCGATGCCCTTCACGGTCAGGTGGGGGAGCCAGTCCTTCCACATTTTCATGAAGCGTTCCATCATGTCCCCGCCGATGCGGGTTTCCTGGCTGACGCCGAGGAACAGTTCCATATCGAACCACGGTTCTACGTCGAGTTTTTCCGTCGTGAATGCAGTCATGTTTTCCTCTTTGGGGCTGTTCAAAAATACAGTACAATCCCGGCTTCCCGATGGGCCGCCGGACGGGAGAGGCAACTTTACTTCATCCCGCCACTTCCCTACAATACCAAAAACCGCATGACGCGGCGTTCCAGCAAGGTCAAAGGAGCCGTCAATGAGCCAACAGTATCCCAGCCGGATACGCTACGAGTACGAACAGGATCCGGAAACCCGCCTCCAATACACCCACGGCGTATGGGGCGGCATCAATCCACAGGGCGAAATCGAAATCAGCTTTTATCTCGAAAGCGACAAGATGCCGCCGTATTCCGAGCGCCTCGTAGCTCCTGACGGCAGTTTCGGCCACGAAATCGCCCCCTACAACGACGAGGAGCGGACCATCATCCGCCACATCCATTCGCGCGTGGTCATGAACTACCACACCGCCCGGGCCATGCTGGAATGGCTCGAAGACAAGGTCGCCGCCCTTGAAGCCGAAGAGGACGGCAGCGCGCCGCTTTCGTTCGACGAGAGCGGCTTCCAGCACCAGTGAGAAGCTTTTGAACCGGTGAGGAAACCTGTTTTCCGACGTTCCCTCGTCGGAATCTCTTTTCTCTCTTCCTCAACTTCCGTACCTGTTGCCAGCCCGATGCCGCACCCGGCTTCGGGCTGCTCGGT